>SDZZ01000247.1 GCA_004173255.1 Chitinophagaceae bacterium
GATATGGATGATGGCAACAATTATGATTCGTAATTATGCCGACATCAGTTTAACGAGCCAGAAAGTCAATGAACCAAGTATGATAACGGCTGCGGCAATCCCCAACTGGTTGCGCCCGCGATGGCTGTCTTCCATAAAATAATTTTCCATTTCCATCTGGTACAGGTCCTGCTCATATTCAGGTACGACGCTTACCGGGGAGTTTTGCCCGCGTAATTCCGTTGCAGGTTTGTATTCGTTATACGATTCCGGCTCCCTCACTGTATTGAATGCAGGAACCACGGCAATGCCTGGTTTACGTGTACCCTGGAATGGTGGAGGGGTTGGACGGAGATTAAAAAAATTCACCAGTTCCGGTATCTCCTTCGCGGTGGCCCAGTCGCCCAGGCCTTCGGTCCACACCGGCGTTTCGGCTACAATGATTTTTTCTTTCAATTCATGGAGCGAGAACGGGCCTGAATGGTTCAGTCCGTCATGGATAAAATAGGAGGTCATGGATCAGTTGGTTTATTACCCTCCCAAATTAATATGGGAAGTAACGGCGGTCAAGCCAGGCGCGGTGCATACAGCCAAAAAAAGTAATTTATCGTGGTAAATCATCCTGTCTTGCGGGTTGCATTCCCTATCCCTCCAGTATAAGTTCGCCTTTCACCAGCCAGGAAATACCAAATGCCTCCAATGCGATGGTTTCCATCCAGAAGGTCAGGTTGTACCTGTCAAAAAACTCATCACTCAGCAAACCAGCGAAATTCGCGATGATCACCAGCAATGCCATCAGCATAACAACTGCACAGATCCGGAACACCCGGTTCCTGGTCTTCTTTTTAACCGAACGGGCAGCCGGAGGCTTGTCCGATTTGGTAAAGATAAAAGCCGACATCCAGGCAAGGCTGCCCAGGAATACGCCCGAGCTGATGTAATGGAACAGGACACGGCCAGGATTTACCGGAAGGACCATGAGCGATTCAGGATACGCCGGGTCATTACAGTAGTCGGAGATATTACTGGTGGGAAACAGTAAGAGCAGCAGGGCCGCAACGCCAGCCAGGGAAGACAACACCAGGTCTACCGGCTCCTTCCCTTTATATACCAGCAGGAATATGGCGAGCAGGCTGACTACAATGATGAACACCGGGTTGGCCCTGGTATAATAATAATGGCTGATCGAATTGAGCGGATGGGTGAAACCAGAATCGAGCAGCAGCACAACGAATAACAATAACGGCAGGCATACACCCAGTATGCCGATGAGTTTGCGGAGGGTGTACTGGCTGGTCAGCCAGATTTCGTTATTGTCTTTCCGGAAATCAAGATTCAATGACCTTTCCAGATCGGACGGTGGGTTATTATCCATAGTAATGGTTTAGCAGGATTCCGGAAACCGGTTTTGTTGATGGTACATACAAGGCTGAAGCCGGTGATTGCAGGGCTATTCAGTAAACATATGCCCGCTGCTGCTGGTATTGCCATTGGTCTGACCGGAGTTGTTACACTCACGACGTGGCTTGTGGTGTTTCGACACCCATTTAATGACTGTTTGTAACCAACAAAGCTTGTCCCGCTCGTGATAAAAGGAAGCCGTTGAATAAACGGCTATAATCATCCAGCCCTGCCCAGCTTATTTTGAAAGGGTGATCGTTTGTTTTTTCGGAGCCTTCCTTGGCTTGCCGTAACTGTTGAGCAACGGCGTCAGTTGCGGCGCAGTAAGCGTTAGCCGCTCCCGCACCTGCTGGTCAAGGTAAGTACTCTCCGGAAAACTGCTTACATTGTTTACCGTAATGGTGCCGTCGAGCCCGATCACATAATCAATGAGGATGGAGTAATCACCGCTCTTGATTTTTTTGTTGGGAAGCACCTCCGATTTGAGGGTGCTGGTCAATGAGTCGATATATTCTTTCCAGATAGCATTATTATCTTTTGCCGCTAAGGGTTCTGTTGCAGCAGCCGTTTCACCTTCAGTAGTTTCGACCACGGTGCCGTCGCTCATTGTTTTTGCGGTGACCGGCGCCGTTGCAACCACGCTGTCCACTTTCACTGTACCGTCATCTGCCACCACCAGCCTGGCGGGTGCCGGTCTTGCCGCTTCTGCTACTACCGGCTTCTTTGTACTGGTGTCAATTTTTGTGCTGAGGTCATCCCCCTTGCGGATAACTGTTCCGGTATCCAGTTTCAGTTTACCCCCATACAACGCATCTTTAAGGGACTGCGCATTTGTATTAAGTGCAGTGGCAACCAGGAGAAAAAAGAGGATTTTTTTCATACATTAACTATTAGCGGGTAAATCAGGTGATATGTACTGCAAGTTATGAACCAAAGATGTTAGCAGGTTCCTAAAATAATGGGGACTGTTTTACGGCCAGAAAAGCCGTCGCGGTGCGTGCTGCCCCCGAACAGAATAACGAAAGGCATCACGAACCGGGACGGCCCTGGATGGTTCACTCCGGATGCTGCAGTAAGTCGCCGACAGCTTTATTTTGTCCTGGTAAAATTAATGACCATTGTTTTGTACATCTCGCCGGTTGTTTGGTCGGGGCCCCACATCTCCATGATCTCTGTATCTGCATCGACAATTTTATAGACCTGTTTCAGGTGACAGGTTACGCCATTGGCCGGATTGGGATAGTCGCCGTCGAAGGTGTAGGTCTTGGTGGCGGGATCATACCATCCTTCCATGTAAATCATACCGGTTCCCATATTGTCGACCGAAGTGGAAAAGTATTTCTTTTTGTAGTTGTCGTATCCGATAGTGGCAACGCCACTGAAAGGCATGCCTCCCATGTCGCCCGAGTAGGTGGACTCCTGGTAACGGCCACCCAGCAGCATTTTCACATCCATCTTCATATCCGACATGATCGGGGGTGCACCTTTACCCATCCACATGGTAGCTTTCCCCGTCCAGCTGCCTTCAGAGCTGGCAAGGCCTTTGTGTTCTTCGCCCACCGCCGCTGCTTCCATGTATTTCTGCATGGCAGTGGCGGAATCAACGGCTACCCATCCGTTGGATGATGTGCCCTGATCCATTTTTTTTGAAGAAGATTTTTTCTGTGCGTTGCCGGAGGCAACCAGCAAGAGGACAGCAATTGCCGCGAGGGTGAAATTTTTCATATAGCTAAGTTTTATTGAATATAAGCTTTTGCCACCAAAAAACCCCGGGCATTTACCCACAACCGTTGTCCAGCCTCACTTCTGCCCTGTCCATCACTTCATTCGCATCCGGGCCACCCGGTGAAACTGCTCCGGCAGCCGGGCAAAATCCCCTTCCGTTGCCTTTGCGATCCGGACCGGCCGGACATGATATAAGGTGACCGCCTGTACTATTTACCCTGTTATCGCTTTCCGGTACCCGGATTTGATGGTTAAGTTACTTACATTCACGCACCAACTAATCAATATGAAACAGATTTTTACCTCGCTCCTGCTGCTTTGCAGTGCAGTGGCATTTTCACAAAAAACAACAACAGATAAACGGTTTGCCGGCCTCGATACAGCCTTTGCAAGGGTATTGAAAGACTGGAAGGCGGCCGGTTTTGCGGTGGCTGTAGTGGAGAAAAACAAAGTGATTTACTCGCAGGGATTCGGGTATAAGGACTACGAATCAAAAATACCTGTTACCCCAAACACCTTGTTCGCCATTGGTTCGTGCACTAAGGCGTTCACGGCATCGCTGCTGGGTTTGCTGGAAAAGGACGGGCAGGTCGATTTTGACAAACCGGTTAAAACGTATTTGCCTGCGCTTAATTTTTTTAACAACGACATGAATAATAATGTTACCCTGCGCGATATGATGAGCCATCGCACCGGTGTGGCGCGATACGATTATTCGTGGTATTATTTCCAGTCTGCCTCGCGGGATACGCTGATGCAACGGGTACAGTTTATGGAACCGTCGGAACCGCTGCGAAAAAAATGGCAGTACAATAATTTTATGTTCCTGCTGCAGGGTATGGTGGCCGAAAAGTTATCGGGCCGCACGTGGGAGCAGAATATCCAGGATAAAATCCTCACCCCGCTTGGCATGACCAACACCACGGTTGACCTGGCAGGCTGGTTGAAAAACAAGGACATCTCCAAAGGTTACGATGTGCTGAACGACAGCATACCGGAAAAAATGGACTACTATGATATCAGCGGCATGGCACCTGCCGGCAGTATCAACAGCAGCGTGAACGATATGGCGAAATGGCTGACTGTGTGGATCAATTCGGGTAAATATGCCGGAAAGGAAATACTGCCTTCCCCGTATGTGGCTGAGGCGATCAGTTCGCAGATGGTGATCGGTGGCGGAGCGCCAGGTAAAGAAAATCCAGGCATCTACCTGTCTAATTATGGTCTTGGCTGGATGATCTCCTCATACCGCGGCCACTACTATGTGGAACACGGTGGAAACATTGATGGGTTTAGTGCAAGTACGGGTTTCTTTCCGTCGGACAGCATCGGCATTGTAGTGCTAAGCAACCAAAATGGTTCAGTGGTACCACGCATTGTACGTAACCTGATCGCTGACCGTTTGCTTGGCCTCAAATACAAGGACTGGGAATCGGATGTTTACAATGTATACCGGGAGGGTCAGAGCAAAGCAAAGGAGGCGAAAAAGACAGGGGTATCGAGCAGGAAATATGGTACCAGCCCGTCGCACAAACCCACAGAGTACGCGGGCATCTACACTTCACCCGGTGGTGAAAGCTTTGAACTGGAGGTACGCCAGGATTCAATGTTCATGCACCTTCCAAGGACTTCCCTGTACCTGAAACACTACCATTATGACATTTTTAATGTGTGGGATAAAGGGGATATTAAAAAGAATGATACGTCCAATACGGATGGATTAAAAATCACCTTCCTTACCGGCGAAACCGGCGATATATCAGCGGCCACCATCCCGCTCGAACGGCCGGGTCCGATCAAATTTACGCGGCAGCCAAAAACGCCACCGGTCCCGCGCGACAGCCTGGAAAAATATACAGGGAATTATGACCTGATGGGCCAGACCATCAGGTGTTATATCAAAAACGAAAACAAACTGTTTGTATTTATTGCCGGCCAGCCGGAGTACGAGTTACTCCCGGTTGAAAAGGATAAGTTCAGGATCAAAATCCTTCCAGGTTACCACGTGAAGTTTAACAGCGATGGTAAAGGTGCAATTACGGAAGTGGTTTTCCTGCAACCTGACGGAACGTATACCGCGAAAAAATTACCAGAGGAAAAAAAGTAGGGTTTGATGGCAAGGCAGCAGCTGACCGTTACACGATGACAACGCAGCAGCGGATCGTTACACGATGACAAGGCAGCAGCTGACCGTTTCACGATGACAAGGCAACAGCGGATCATTCCACCATTACAAAAGCGAAAGCCTTTCCCAACGGAAAGGCTTTCGCTTTTTTTAGTACCCGTTTTACTTACACCGGTTCTTACTGTGCTCCCTGGAGCGGAACAACAGAAAGTTTTTCCATTACTGGAAAATATAACGTAATCCCATCTGCACCTGGTAGCGTGAGCCCTGAGCTGTGCTGTTCTGGAATGTATTTACTAAAGGAACCTGGTTGGCTGCATCGAAGTACGGGAAACTGAAAACAGGTTTGCCTGCGTTGGCACCCGTTGTTTCAACACGTTTGAAAGTCAGGATGGCTGTACGGTTGGTGGTCCTGAATGTACCCCAATACTTGTTGATCAGGTTTCCGAAGTTGAAGATATCGCAGGTAAAACGCAGGGTATTTGTTTTCTTTCCTGTTTTAACCATAAAATCCTGTGTGAAATTCAGGTCCATTTTTTTGAAGAACGGCAATTTGAGTCCGTTACGTTCGGCATACCTGCTGCGGTGTTTGCTCAGGTAAGGGTCCTGGTTGATGTATGCGTTCAGCTGCGACCACAAAATGGCTGGTGTACGTAAATCCTGCGCGTTGGCCGCCTCAAGCACGATCTCATCTGCGTTCTGGGGAATGTAGATCAGGTCATTGGTTGTTAACCCGTCACCATTGAGGTCACCCGTGTAAGCATAACTTGCCACACCGCCATTGGCTGCTTCAAAAGTAAAACCGATTGAGGTGGCAAAGTGTTTTGCATACTCCTTGCGGTAGTAAGCAGCTGCCACCACACGATGCGGCTGGTAGAAGTTGGAATACGATGTAACGTTTGCATTCGGATCGCCCGATACAGTGCGGTCGCGCCAGATGGACTGGGCAACGGAACCACCATCATTTACGGAGCGGCTGTCACCGTACGAGTAAGCCAGCATGGTATAAAGACCACGCACGTTACGCTGGAACTGCATGGTGAGGTTGTAGGTATAGCCTTTTTTCGAATTGGTCATCAGGATTGCATCGCTGATGTTCGGATTGGCGGGTGTTTGTGAGGCAACCGGTGCGGCATAAATCTGTGAAGATGAATACCGGATGCGGTTGTCGGCACCAACCAGCGCAGTGCCCGTTGCGGGCAGGTTGATGTTCTGGTGATATACTGCGTTGATGTCTTTAGAATAAATCGCTTCGAATGTACCAGTGATGTCAAAAGGCAACTTGTAATCGATAGCTGCATTGGCGCGGAAAATCTGTGGGAACTTGAAGTCCTTGTCAGAAATCGCGAGGTTGTAAGCCGTATTAGCCGTTACATTTTCATCACGATTGGCATTTACATCCGGCTGGAAAATAAACCGTGGGTCCGATTGCAGGATGCCTGCAGATCCCGGTTGGATCAGGTACGATCCGAAATCAACACCATTGTTACTCGCCTGGTTGCTGATCCATAC
>SDZZ01000763.1 GCA_004173255.1 Chitinophagaceae bacterium
TTCCGTGCCAACCAGGTGATCGACAAGGTACCCGGTATCACCATGGACGAAACATTAAAAGCACAGTATATTGGTGAAGCAAAATTCCTTCGCGCCATCACCTACTACAACCTGGTTACCATTTTTGGTAATGTACCGTTGGTGCTTACCCCTTCAAACCCGGCAGATAAACCCTTCCAGGCGTCACAGCAGGAAGTGTGGGACCAGATAGAAAAAGACCTGACCGAAGCGGCGGAGGCTCTTCCCATATCTTATACCGGGGATAATATCGGCCGGGCGACCAAAGGCGCGGCCTATGCCATGCTGGGAAGGGTTTACCTTCAGCAGCTGGAATACCAGCCGGCCGCAGATGCGCTGGCATGGCTCATTACAGGTCCGGGCTCAACCCTCTATGACCTGGTGCCTGATTTCGGCGATAATTTTAAACATACTACCGAGAACAACAAGGAATCGGTTTTTGAGATCCAGTTTAAGATGCGGCCGGAAGGTGGTGGTGATGATGGACCCACTTCCAACGTAGGCACCAGCCGTGCCCCTTTCTTTGCACCGCCCAGTAACGGCTTTACTGACGCCAACATGCAACGGTGGGTGGTCGGTGAATTCCTGAAGGAGAACACGGCAGGTGGCGATCGTGATCCGAGGCTTGCTTATACCGCCCTCTACGATTCCACCGATGAACGCGGCCCCGATTTCACACAGGTGTATGGAGCCAGTTTCACCTCGCGGAATTTTGATGCCGGCATCAGGCAGCGTGTGTGGTACCGTAAGTACCTGGACGACTATTTCCGCATCAATGAATTTGAAGTGTTCAACAGTCCCATCAATTTCCGGCTGATCCGTTTTGCCGATGTGTTACTGATGTACGCAGAAGCGCTCAATGGGCTCGACCGGACCGCCGAAGCATATCCGTTTGTGGATCGGGTTCGTGTGAGGGCCGGACTGGCGCCGCTCAGTACAGCCATTCCAGGCCTGGGTAAAGATGCTTTCCTGCGGCAACTGATGCACGAACGCATTACAGAACTCACCGGCGAATCACTGCGGTGGAATGACCTGGCCCGTTGGGGTTATTTTGATGACGCAACCAAACTTGCTGAATTGAAAGCGCGGGACTCTGAATTCAATAATTTTGTCATCGGTAAAAGCAAATACATGCCGATACCTCAATCGGAAATAGATATCAATCCAAACCTGGACCAGAATCCAAACTGGTAATGGATTAACCACTGCATGTGCAGTGGCATCACAATGTTTAATTATTAAATCGTAATTGATGAATGCTTTACGTCTTCGGATAGTTGTTGTATTACTTGTGTTTGCTACCGGTGTGAATGGCCAGGCCGGAAAGGCACGCCAGGTATGGACACCGGAACAGGCAAATAAATGGTATCAGAAAACGCCGTGGCTGGT
>SDZZ01000248.1 GCA_004173255.1 Chitinophagaceae bacterium
ATCCAGGACGAAGCAACGAGTGAAATCAGGAGAGGGGAGAATGCCGGCATCAGCATGCATCATGTACGTATCGTGAGGGACTTTCGCTCGTTTACCGGTGGAAAGGGTACAGCGGAATTTAAGATTCCGGACGGAGCGGCACCAATCAAATGGTCCGTTGTGGCATTCCTGCAAAAGCAGGATGGGCTTATATCAGCGGCAACAGTCTCGTATATACTGCGATAAAAAAAAGCTATTATGAATATGAAAGCTGTCCGGAAAAAGCATTCCTTCCTGATGCGATGGACCCATTGGGTTAATTTTCCGATCCTCGCTGCCATGATCTGGAGTGGAATGCTTATTTACTGGGCCAATGCCAAATACTCTATTACCCTGTTTGGTCATGAATACCTGAAATTTTTCCCGCAGGGTTTTTACAAGACCCTCAACATTCCGTTCCGGCTTGCTGAAGGCATGGCACTTCATTTCCTGTTTATGTGGCTGTTCCTGATCAATGGGATGGTTTACATTATATACACGCTTATCTCCGGACACTGGCGCGAGCTCGCTCCCAAACGGCATTCCCTTCGTGAAGCATGGCAGGTGCTGTTACATGACCTTCACATCCGAAAAATGAAACCGCCGCAGGACAAGTATAACTCGGCCCAACGGATCGCTTATACCAGCATTATCCTGATGGGACTGGGTTCAATAATTACCGGGCTTGCAATTTATAAACCTGTGCAATTTTACTGGCTCACGTGGATGTGTGGCGGATATCATCTCGCCAGGATTGAACACTTCATCCTGACTATCGGCTATGTGGTATTTTTTGTGATCCATATTATTCAGGTTGCCGTTGCGGGATGGGGAAACTTCCGCGCAGCAGTTACAGGTTTTGAAGTCCTGCCCGCCAATACAACGGCACCACCTGACGCCCGAAAGAATTTACCGGGTGATCACCTCACCGGACAAGTGGCCCCTGACGGCATTCCATATGCCGGGGCAGGTGAACAGGTTGTAACACTTGGTGGACAGACCGCCCCTGGCGGCATTCCGTCTGCCGGGGCAGATGAAAAGGCTGCAACCCCTACTGTACTGACAACCCGTGGAGTTAAGCGTAACACCCCGATGCAACTTGTCACAGCCAGGCAGGTCAACCGGCGCAACTTTATTGCCTTTGCGGGTTTTCTTGGGTTTGGCGCGCTGGCCTATAAATCGTGGACCTGGCTGAACACCTCGCCTGTTGAGCCGAGAGGCGTGACCGGTGGTGCCCGACAGCCGCTTCGAAGGGCACTTGAGCAGAATGAGAAAATCTTCCGGAACACATTCTCCAATGATCACCTGGTGCAGACATATCCAAGAACGATGGCCGCTGCAAATGTCCGGGTCAATAGCCGGATTGGTATGATGGACCGCGATTTTGATGTTGCGGGGTGGACTATGAACGTTACAAAAAAAGATGGGTCGGTCATAAAGATTACACTCGACCAGTTGCGGGCTCTACCAAAAACCGAGATAGTGTTTGATTTTAAATGCGTAGAGGGCTGGGACCAGATCTCGTGGTGGGGTGGGGTAAAATTCAGTGATTTTATTGAAAAATTCTATCTGCAGGATGAAGCAGCGATGAACTACATTGGCATGGCTACACCGGATGGGCAATATTACGTGGGACTGGAAAGGGATGCGGCTATGCACCCGCAGACGCTGCTGGCCTACGAGGTCAACGGTCGGCCGTTGCCTTATGAACACGGACAACCATTACGGCTTATTGTGCCGGTAAAATATGGTATTAAAAACCTGAAGCGGATCGGATCAGTAGTCTTCAGCAATGAACGTCCGAAAGACTACTGGGCCGAAAACGGCTATGATTATTACTCCGGCCTTTAGGCTGATTTACTTCTGATAAAGCGGAATAACGATGGTGAACAGATTCCTGCCTTCATTATCGATCGACGCCTTGTATTCAAATTCATGCAGCCGGATTATTTTCAGCACAATGGCCAGGCCAAGCCCTGCATGCGGTTTTGCCAGTATGGTATTGCTGTTGTGATCATGGTTGAGCCAGCGTAGTTGCTGGTCGGAAAATTTCTTTCCGGTGTTGGAGATACTTACTTCAAGGTTGGACAACTGACGTTCCAGGGTTACTACAATATGTCCGCCATCCGGTGTGTACTTGACGGCATTATCGATCAGGTTCTGCACCAGTCGTTCCATCATATGTGTGTCGGCCCTGATCCACCATGCAATCTGGCAACCGGAACAAACAAGGCTGATTTCCTTCGCCCC
This sequence comes from Chitinophagaceae bacterium, assembly GCA_004173255.1. GTDB lineage: Bacteria > Bacteroidota > Bacteroidia > Chitinophagales > Chitinophagaceae > JBEVJC01. The sequence goes on from SDZZ01000248.1 coordinate 2,269, forward strand.
GGTATTTTTCCGTGCATTGTTGACTGTTTCTTCGATGATATCGGAAAGTATAAGCGGCTCGACCTGTGGTTTGAAATCGGCAGATTCCATGCGGGCAAGATCAAACAGTTGTCCCACCATGGATTCCAGCTGGTTGATTTTCCTCGATGCCATGCTGATAAACATGTCCTGCTGGTCCGGGTCAGAAGGGATTTTCCGGATCTCATCTTTCAGCGTATCGATATATCCACGGGTGATGGATAGCGGTGTACGCAGGTCATGCGATATGTTGGCCACAAAATCCTTACGTTCCCTTGCCGACTGCTCCAGTCGGTCGATTGATTCAACAAGCGTGTCAGCCATAGAATTAAATCCTTTTGCCACCACGGAGAATTCATTGTAACTGTCGGTAGGAAGCCTCGCCGAATAATCACCGTTCCGGAATAGTTCGAGCACTTTATTGACCCTGCGGAAACTATTGCGGATCCGCCGCAGGTAGAGGAAACTAAGCAGGAGAGACAGGGCCAGCACTACCAGTAATATTTTACCTGCAAGGACCAGCACGTGGTTATCAAATAAACTTCCTGACACTTTCCTGTAATCATTGCCGCCGAGTATTACATAGATATAACCTGCTTTCTTCCCGTTGGTAATTACTTCTGCCGCGGAAAAAACCTGGTCGGTCCCCGGGTTGCGCGGATCAGGTCCCTTGATATAATCAAGCCCCTTTGAACTGATATGTTTTTTGATATTGCCCAGGGGGATTTGGTGCAGCCTTATCTCCGACTCCTTTGCGTGGAAGTACATCACCTTTCCTGTGGTGTCGAGGAAATATACTTCAATACTTGGGCTCAATACCATGGCATCATAAAAAACGGAGTCGGCTTTTTTCTGGTCTAACCCCGACTGGCTGAATGGCGAAGTGAAACGGGCAATATGTTCCGCCACATCCTTATTGAGCCGTTGGGTGGTTGCCAGGTAGAAATGGGTGGCCGAAAGATAGGTGAACAACATAAAAACCGCACCCAAAATCAGTATGATGCTGAAGATGAGCAGGCTGATAGACCGGAATACGCTGGTGTTCTGTTTTTTCATTCAAGGAACCTGTATCCTTTTCCCCAGGTGGTCTGGATATAGTACGGTTTGTTGATGTCGGGTTCCAGTTTTATGCGCAAGCGATTGATATGCGAAGTAACCGTGTGTTCGTATCCCGAGAAGCTGTAACCCCAGACCTTTTCCAGCAGCTCGTCACGCGAAAATGTTTTTCCTTTATTGCTGGCCAGGAGGTAAAGCAGGTCAAATTCTTTGGAAGTAAGGTCAAGCCTTTTACCGCCAAGGCTGGCTTTCATTTTCTGCCGGCTGATTTCAAATTCACCAAGTATCACATCCTTGTCGTCCGGTGTCGGCCCTCCGGCGTCGAGGCCGCTCCTCCGGAGGATGGCTTTTATCCTTGCTTCGAGTTCACGCAGGCCAAACGGTTTCGTCAGATAATCATCAGCACCCATTTCCAATCCAAGCACTTTATCAATTTCTTCGGACCGGGACGTAAGCATGAGGATAGGTACCTGGTTCTTTTGTTCGCGGATCCGCCGGCAGACCTCAAAACCATCGATGTCGGGAAGCATAATATCGAGCACTACGAGGTTAAAGGATGGGTCCGCTGCTTTTTCTGCCCCGTCTGTTCCGGTCTGGCAACAGGTCATCCGATGTCCCGCTGCGGTGAATACATGGCGCAACAACTCAATCATCTCGGGGTCATCTTCCACTAAAAGCAAATTGGCCATTAGTTTAGTTTTTAATCGGTTACGGGGCGGTTAACATCCATTGAACGATGCCGCATTTCCAAAGAACGACCCATTCGCGCCAAAATTCCTCACGGAAGTATAACTTTAGTCGCCGTTTCCGATGAAACCTTACACCCGTGATAAAGCAAGGTTGACAATGGCACATCCCTGAATTCGAAAATAGTTATATATGAAATATGTTTTTAAGAAATTACACCTGCTTCTGGTTTTAATCGTGGCCTGTGCAGCGTTTCCCGGCGAGGTGTTTTCGCAGAAAAGCAACCAGATGGTACGCATTGCGAATATTCAGGTGGACCCTTCACAATTGACGGCCTATAACGAAGCATTGAAGGTCCAGATGGAAACAGCTGTGAAGCTGGAACCGGGGGTATTAACGTATTACGCAGTTGCTGACAAGAAAAATCCGGCATCAATTACCATCCTTGAAATTTATGCGGACACAGCGGCTTATAAATCGCATATACAGACGCCACATTTCAAACACTATAAAACGACCGTGGAGCACATGGTTAAATCGCTGCAGCTGGTGGATGTGGATATGGTTGGTTTTGCACGAAAGCCGGATTGATACCTGCATACAAAAAAAACATCCCGTCTGACTGACGGGATATTGTAGTGAAGGATCAGGTATGGTTTTAAAAAATTAATGATGGCAAATGTGCGGTTCGCCGGAACATGGAATTATTTTAACTCCACGCGGTAAAAGCCGTCAGTCACTGTCAGGCCATTTGCGGTAAAACTGAACTTTCCTTCGGCCCAGTTATCCTTAAGGGCAGTGATTTCCATCATGCCTTTGTAGTTGGAATAGTTGGGTCCGCCTTTCACCCAGTAGTCTACTGAATAGCCATCGCCCAGCGTTGCCTTGTCGCCAACTTTCGCATATCGTTTTTCAAAGCAGTACATCATAAGGTAGGTGTTCTCGCCAATGTATCCGACCATTGAACCCGCGGCTGCAGGTGGCATCATCGATGTAGCTGACCATTTTTTACCATTGATGGTGGCCGTCATGGTCCAGCCTCCGGTTGTTGTGGGTACCGTGCCAGGTCTGGGCGCGTCCTTGATTGCTTTTTCCGTCTTCTTTGCCTCGTCGTACGCAGACGATTGTCCGTTGCAGGCTCCAAGGGTAATGAGCATAACCAGCGATAGAATGTACAGTTTCATGTTTATTGTTTTAATAATGGTTATTGTTTAGTGTTTGTGTACTGGTAATAAATGGTGTTGGATGGAATGCCTGAGATATGGCGTTCTACTCCTTTCATCGTCGTTGTGTTGTTGGTAAAAATTGCATAGTTCATCGAACTGGACGCAAAGCCGGTATAATTAAATCGGATACCCGCTCCTTCAATGGTATAGGGAAGGTTCTGGCCGGCGCTACCACCAAGGGTATAATTAATTTTCTGGTTGGCCGGGAAAGTAATCTCCAATACCGATCCTCCCATAATGCCCATCCATCCGCTACCGGTAAGTTTCGCCGGATCAATGATGGCCGATTTTTCTACATGTGTCAACAAGACTCCTGCTGCAGTACCTCCTTTAAACCCTGACCAGCTTTCATCTGTAATAGTTGCTGAAATGACTGTGCTGTTTGGGAAGGTGATGCTGAGGGTATCCCGATTGACTGCCCAGGTACCGGCTGGTCTGGTTGACCCTACATCGGACCAGGTGAGTGTGCCGTCGGCTGCGAGTGTTACTGAAAATGGTTGTGCATCGGTAAATTCACCGGTTGTGTACTGGAATTCACCTGCCCAGGTGGTGTTCTTCAATGACTCGGTCCTGTCAATCGGGCTATCACCTGTTTTATCTTTCGAACAGGAAGCTATTAACAGGCTACAGACCGCGAGGACTGCCAGTATCGGGGTATATTTCATATTGCTGACTTGAGGTTGAGTTTGATTTCGTTCCGGGATCAAACTTAGCTCCAGACGCAGAGGCCCTGATACGCCAATCGGTGAACGACAGGTTTTACCGACAGAAAGCAGCTTTTACTGAATATCATCTTTTTAAGGGATGCTGTCTTAGCCCTTTATACCGCATCTTTACGATGTAACGTAAAATCTCCCAACATGAAACAGGTATTCTTGTCAATCATTGTCTGTCTCCTTACATCGGTTGTTCACGCACAGCCAACGGCTGACCAGCGCATTGAGGACAGTGTAATCGGCTGGTGGAACAACAACCGGTTTGACAAAAACATCAAACCGACAACCGACCCTGTGCAGCTGAAACGCATTGCGCAGCTCGATAAGCTGGTGGACTGGATGAAAAAAAGTTACACCCCGGTGGGTGGTATCGGCACCTCCAGCAGGGAAAACCGCAAAGTGTATTACGGTGTAAGGTTCGGCGTGTGGGGAGTTGCCTATGGATCAGAATGGGTAGATGAAAAAGGCCATTTCAAACCGGTGGCAGAAGAAATCACCCCGTTCGGCGTGTATTTTAATATGATCCCGGCCAGTTACCCGGTAAATTTTCTGAATGGAAACGGCGACTTCTATTTTGTATGGCCAAAAGATGGCTTCCGGCTTAGCGGCCCGCCGAGGGAAGGGGAACCGAAAGGAAAAGGTGAATTTTCCAGACAACAAAAAAAATACATCACCAACAGCAATGAAAGCCAGGTCGTCATGCTGGCGCCGGATAATAAACTTCCATTCGTGCAGCTAACCCGCAGGGAATACCTGGAC
>SDZZ01000764.1 GCA_004173255.1 Chitinophagaceae bacterium
GAATGGACCTGCAGGATTTGACGGCGAACGGGTGGGACCCGCAGAGGACAGAATTTAAGGAATCCGATCTTGCCGGAAGAGTTGGCCAAGGAAGGTGGTTTCATTCGGATATTAAAAATGTCAGTTATTTTTACAACCATCCTGCATTTGTAAGGATTGTGGAAGAAGGAAATCTTAAAAAATAAAGCGATGAAATTCAGAACACTTCTATTTCTAATTTTGGCAAAAATTACGTTTGCGCAGGTTCCTTTGCAGGATCCTTTTCCAGTAGGAAAAATCACTCTTAAAGTCATAGATGAGGATCAACATCCCATTCCAGAAGCCCAATTAAAAATATGGTGTTACGAAACCCCGCAAAAAGTTGATGTTCTACGCAAGGTGAAAACCAATACTGAAGGAAAATTTGTTTATGAACGAAGAGTATGGGAGGAAATTACCATCGGAGTAGATAAAAAAAATTACTATAAAAATGTCACAGGGATGAAATTTACCGGCATCAAAGACGGAAAATGGCAACCTTGGGACCAACAAATCACCGTGATGCTGGCCAAAAAGATAAATCCGGTGCCGATGTATGCTATAAAAGAACTCAGAACCGAACTGCCGCGAGCCACGCCCACCGGCTTCGATCTGGAGCGGCATGACTGGGTGGTTCCAGAAGGTGAACGGGCAAAGCCGACGCCTGAGGAGGAAAGCAGAGTGCCCATCACTGGAATGATAACGCGCGGCCTTGGAGTGAAAACAGACCTGTTTTTTTCAGTGGAAAGAACAGGGGATGCGAAGAACGGCACCGCCAAATTGAAGATTTCCTTTCCCCGCCCTGGGGACGGCATCATTCCTGTCAAAAATTATCCCCCGACCAGGCTGTTCCGGGAAGCCCCACCCGATGGTTATTTGCCGGAGTTTGTGTGGGAGGACGAGTGGAAAACTTTTGAGTGGGATGCGGAGGCCCCGTTATTTGAAAAAAACAAAAGGGATGAGGAAGCTTCGCTATTTGAACGAAACAAAATAAAGAAACGGGAGGAAAATCCTCCACCGGTGGCTTTTTATTTCCGGGTGCGAACCGTTTTGGATGAAAAAGGACAGGTGGTCCGGGCTCTTTACGGAAAAATAACAGAACCCCTGCACTGGGGTGTGAAGTCTGTGGTTTGGAAAGACAGCACGGAAACAGCTTGTCTGGCCTTCGGATATTATTTAAATCCGGATGGAACGCGGAATCTGGAATTCGACCCGGCAAAAAACCTATTCAGAGACGTGACGGTGGACAACCAGAGGCCGCAATCACCGTGATCAGCATGGTCGGCCGCCGGAATGGCAGGCAGGGCCGGATGCTGAAACGCCTCCGGCTCAGCGCCATCTGTGACGATCCCGTGTATAGCCCTCCCGCGATCATGCCCCGCCCC
>SDZZ01000249.1 GCA_004173255.1 Chitinophagaceae bacterium
CCCAGATCTCGTCGTTCTGGCGGCGCACAAGCCTTTCTTCGAGGTATTGAAGCCGTGTCTCTGCTGCTTGAAATCATCGAGCAACAGGATCCCGAAAACCTTGAACGTAATTTTCGTTTTTTCGTTGTAAAGTTCCGGCTCAACGTTGTTGGCCTGGCCTGTACTGTCGTCTTTTACCTTCAGGCTATCAAGTTTATTAACCAGTGAATCCGTGTTCTGGGCTGATAGCAGGCAGGGGCCAAACAAAATACTAAAAACGACAACAAAAAGTTTTCGGGGCATCTGGTAATATTCAGGGGGTTGCAAATTCAAAATCGGGGCCAATCGCCATCTAAATGTAAACAAATGGCCACTGTTTATTACAGTTCTAATCTGTTCCTAACCATTGCCCCCGGGGCCGCTGATCACCGCGTGCTACAAATTTTCCGCCGCCCGCTACAAAACCCCGCCGGCTAGCTCGTTAAACCGGCGGATGTGGTATCTTTTCACCATCAGCCTGACTGCCACATACCGCCATGCACTGAAAGCAGCTTGCCTTTCCTGGGTGGCTGCGTTATGTTTGTTTATCCCGCTGCAATCAACCGCCCAGCCTCCGGCAAAAGACTACCTGTTCCGGCATATCACCACCGCAAACGGTTTGGTGAGTAACCAGGTGAGCACTGCGGTACAGGATGCACAAGGTTATATCTGGATTGGTACCCAGACGGGCCTGCAGCGGTACGATGGCAAACGGTTTATCACCTACCTTGCCGATATTCACGACAGCACGGCACTGCAGAGTGACTGGATCAACACAATTTTTGAAGACAGCCGGAAAAGGCTCTGGATCGGCACTTCGGTGGCAGGCGCCAGCCTGATGGACAGGTCAACCGGTCACTTCTTTAATTTTAACCGGAACATGCCCGCCGGCAGGCAACCAATTAATGGGATCTGGCAATTCTTTGAAGACAGTAGAGGCAGGATCTGGATCGTGGCGTACGATGCCATTTACCTTTATAACGAAAAAACCAACTCACTGGATCCGGCCAACCAACTACTTAATATACCAGCCAATGTAACCCCGAGTTCACTCGCAGCCGACAACAGGGGCAACCTCTGGTTTTGTTTTACAGATGGTGTGCGGATGCTGGACATTCAAACCCAGCGCGTATTTGACCGGTCACATAACCCGGACCGGCTTTCCATATTATCGGGAACCTTTCCCGCCGGGGCGATCGCGTTTGACCACCACGGTTTCATCTGGCTGAGTACAGGTTTCGATCAGTTACTATATCGTTTCCGGGCAAACAGCTCGCCGCCTGTCTTGTACTCTTTCGACATTAAACCATCGGCCAGCACACCGGTCGCAACTATCCGCAAGGAATTCATCGGCTCGCCGTTTATCACCAGTGGCAAGGAATTTCTCATCCCCCTGATTTCACGCGGCCTTGCCATATATGATTATGTGAGTGAACAGTTCTCTTTGGTGGAAGCGGATAATGATGTACCGAATAAGCTGCACCTTTCGCTACATACCTCGGGAGGTTTATCCATACAGGAAGACCGTGAGCAGAATATCTGGATGGCATCCGACCGGGGCCTGAACATTTTCAAGATAAAACCACCGGCATTTACCACACTGGGACTTCCCCAAACCTCTTACGCGGAAACCCAGGTCAGCAACGCTATCGAAGCAAAAGATGGTGACATCTATGTCGCGTACTATTTTGCCGGCGGAGGCATCAAACGTTTTGACAAAAACATGAAGCTTAAAAAGCAATACAGATGGGAAGGACCGCGGAATGAAAGGTACGACGAAAACCAGCTCTGGTATATGTTCCAGGACCGGGACGGTTTGATATGGGCACCAAACCAGGCAGGCAATATACTGGTGCTGGATCCGGTTTCGGGACAGGTGAAACTGTGGAAAGACAGCACCTTTCGCGGGGCAATGAATGAAATAAAGCAGGACAAAAACGACGAGATCTGGATTGCACATAATCATAAAGGACTGCTTCGCATGGACCCGGCAACGAAGAAGATCCGGGTGTATGACCAGTTCATCAATCCACGACCAGGTAAAGTCAAACGCGTCATGTGCATGCTGTTTGATGAAAACAAGATCTGGGTCGGGACTATAGGAAACGGCCTGCAATTATTTGATATAAAATCAGGGAAGTTTGAACAGGCATGGATGATGGATGAAAAAAATCCCGGGTCAATCAGCAACAATGACATTGTCGGGCTGCTGTCGTATAACAAAGACAGCATCATTGTTGGTACGCTCGGCGGGTTAAACATCCTCAACGTGCACACCGGCAAATTTACCAGTATACTCAGCAGGGATGGTTTGCCCAATAACCTCGTACAGGCAATTACGCTGGATGCAAAGCGCAATCTGTGGGCGGCATTCGCGGGCGGCCTGAGCCGCATAGATCTTCGCTCGGGTGCCATCAGCAATTTTGGGGAAACCGATGGCGTGATTGATAATCGTTTCAACCACCCATTCCTGAATATGCGTGATGGGAGGATACTGATAGGCGCTGTAAACAGCATGCTGCTGTTTGATCCGGCAAGTATCCCCCAGACATCCGTTGCCGGCGAGGTGACCATTTCAGGGTTCAGGGTATTTGAGAATCCGGTTTTCGTAGATAGCCTTATTGCAACCAACCGGGAATTAGTATTGACCCATTCTGAAAATAGTCTTTCCATCGATTTCGCAGCACTCCAGTTCGGCGCTGACGGCGAACTCCGGTATGCCTACCAACTGGAAGGTGTAGACCAGGACTGGATTACAGCCGGACCGGAACAGGCGGCCAACTACAGCCAGCTGCCAGCCGGCCACTACAGATTTAAAGTCAGGGCAATTAACCGGAACGGCGAGCCGGGTGAAAAAACCACCATCCTGAAGGTCCGCATCCGTCCACCGTTCTGGCAAACCTGGTGGTTTATTTCGATACTCGCAGCACTGGCCATACTGTTCCTCTATTACTTTATCAGGTGGCGCGAACTAAGCATACGTACTGCCGAATCGGGCAAAACCCGTTTGCAGCAATTAACCGCTGAAACTTATAAAACGCAGTTTGAGACCGAGCAGATCAATAACTTTTTCTCGACCGCATTGCTCAACATTAATAACGTAGATGATGTATTGTGGGAGGTTGCAAAAAACCTGATCGCACGGCTGGGACTGGTTGATTGCATTATTTATTTATGGAATGATGACCATACCAAACTTATACAGAAAGCCGGTTATGGACCAAAGGGCTCACTGCAGACGCTGGAAGAACATCATTTTGATGTGGTTCCGGGTCAGGGAATCGTGGGCATCGTTGCGCAAACAAAAAAACCAATGATTATACCGGACACTTCGGTCGATAGCCGTTACCGGGTGGATGACCTGCATCGTCTCAGCGAAATCTGCGTGCCCATCATTTACAACGACCAGCTGGTTGGCGTAATCGACAGTGAACATCATGAACGAAATTTCTTTAACCGGAATCACCTGCGCAACCTGGTGAGTATTGCCACACTGGTGGCCAGCAAGATTAAATCAATCGAAGCCGAGCAGCGCCTGCGTAAACAAAAAGCCGAACTGGCAGATATCAACCAGCAACTGGCAGAAGTGCAACTGGCAGCGCTTCGAAGCCAGATGAATCCCCATTTCATTTTTAATGCCCTCAACTCCATCAAGAAGTTTGTTATTGCCAATGAGCCGGTGAACGCAGAAAAATACCTGGGTAAATTCAGCAGGCTGATCCGTTCCATACTTGATAACAGCCAGACCTCCCTGGTACGGCTGGAAAAAGAACTTCAGTTGCTTGGACTCTATCTCGAACTGGAGCAACTCCGTTTTGGCGACAGGCTTACCTATCTCATCGAAGTGGACGAGTCACTGGACGTATCAGCCATCATGATTCCATCCATGATTGTGCAGCCGTTTGTAGAAAATGCCATGCTGCATGGAATTATGCACCGCGAACATGGAGGACATGTTGCAATAAAGTTTATACAACACCCGGATTGGATGGAAGTGGTCATTGAAGACAATGGCGTTGGCCGGAAGAAGTCGATGGAATATAAAGCCGGAAATGCCGAGCCTCACAAATCCATCGGAATAGAAGTCGCAGTAAAAAGACTGGCCGCATTAAAAATAAATGAGGACACTCCTTCCGGCATCCGCATCATCGACCTGGTTGATGAACAGGGTGAGGGCCTGGGAACAAAAGTCATTATCTCCATTCCAGTAGCTTAAAGCTTACTTTATGATAAGAACCATTATTATTGAAGATGAACCGGGCAGCAGGGACATGCTGGCCATGATGCTGAAGCGACACGCTGATGATATCGAAATTATTGACAGCTGCTCCAATCCTACCGACGGTATCATCAGCATCGGCAAAAACAGACCCGACCTCGTGTTCCTGGATATCCAGATGCCGAAGATGACGGGATTCGAGATGCTGAAAAAAATTGACCCGATCGATTTTGAAGTGATTTTTACGACCGCTTATGACCAGTATGCCATCAATGCCATCCGCATCAGTGCACTGGACTACCTGCTCAAACCCATCGATGGGGAAGACCTTGCAGCGGCAATTGAAAAATATAAGAAGCGCCAGTCGGTCAACAAACCCGGCCAGCAGTTCGAGAACCTGTTCAACAACCTGCTCAACAAAAACCCGCTCGACAAAACGCTTGCGCTGTCTGCATCTGACGGTATCAGCTTCATAAAAATGAGTGATATACTCCGGGTGGAAGCCAATGGCCGTTATGCAAAATTCCACCTGCTCAGCAAGGAAACAATCCTGGTAAGCAAAACACTGGGCGATTACGAGGAGATCCTGTCGGCGAACCAGTTTTACCGCATTCACGATTCATCGATTATTAATCTCAACCACGTAAAAAAATATATTCGCGGCGACGGGGGGACAGTGATTCTTTCGGACAATACCGAACTGGATGTTGCCCGCAGGAGAAAAGAGGAATTTATGAAACTGATCCCGAAAGTCTGACCTTTTACACTCCAGGATCGCCAGTCACAACACCGGAACGGCCACGCGTTACCAGCTTCCCTGGCAAGGCCCCGCAGTCATTAGCTTGCAAGCTTTGCTCACTAATACTGGTACTATGAATTTTGGCCTGCTGATCCTGCTCCTCCTTATTATACTCGTGGTTGTCGCCTGGTACCTGCAACGGGCAAACGGGAACGGCACAGCAACTGCCGATTCCGCTTCCGGCAGCCCTTCTTCGCTGGTGAGTCCATCGGAAAAAGAGCCGGTGTTTTCCTGGTGGGAGCAACTGCCATCAGATCTCCAGTTTGACCTCGCCATTTTCCTCGCCGGTTATACCCTCGAAGTATGGAACAAGTACACCGATGGCCATGCACTCACCTGGCGCAATTCAACCAGTTCGCCCTGGGTGCGGCTTGACCCTTTCCTGCTTACACGGACACTTCAATCGCTGCGGGTGGCAGTCAATGGTCACGAACGCAGGGCCGGTCAGTCCATCCGCGCGCTCATGGAAGAATTCATTGATCCGGTTGTTGCACTGCAGGACGGCACCTGGTCCACCGACTACCCCGTAAAGAAATGCCTGCTGGCCATCTACAACCTCCTTAAATCCGTCATCGAAAAAGATGAGGCCACGGCAGATCATGGCCTGTACTCCCTTTCCATTGGCCAACTGCTCGATTGCCTCGACCTGTCCGGCCTTTACAGCGCCGATGAAATCGAAAACCTGTTAACGGTGTGGAAGAAGAGCCATAATCCCGGATCATTGGCATCCGGTATTCCCGTTTAACGCCCGGATCCACCTCCTGCCACACAACACCTGCCTCCTGCTACGGTGTCAGAAAACACATACTTCCCCACTTTACTTTTACTTCAACAACAAGCAAAAACAGTAATCAATGAATAAGACTTTTACCACTATGGCTCTTCTTGCACTTACCGCTTCCGCGGTGCATAGCCAGAGTGTGGGCATCGGAACACTTGCACCGGACGCCTCCGCTGTACTCGAACTGAAATCCACCACCCAGGGCTTTTTGCCTCCCAGGATGCTTGCATCAGAAAAGGCGTTGATCGCTTCACCGAAACCCGGACTGATGGTTTACCAGACCGACGGTACGAAAGGCCTCTATATTTATACAGGCAGCGCCTGGGCGCCAATCGCAGATGCCGGGGTTGTCCTCACGGGATGGTCTACCACCGGTAATGGCGGTACAACAACTGCCAACTTTATTGGCACCACCGATAACCAGCCATTGAGGTTCCGGGTAAATAACCAGTCAGCCGGCGAAATCAACTACGACAACCTCAATGTAGCTCTTGGCTTTAAAAGCCTGTATGCAAATACGTTCGGCTTTAATAATACCTCTATTGGTCATACCGCCCTTCAAAAAAACACCACGGGAACGGATAACTCGGTGCTGGGTACGGCCGCCATGTCGGCAAACCTGGCGGGAAGTAAAAATGTCGGATTAGGCAGTTCTTCACTTCATTCCAATACAGACGGTAGCGGTAATACGGCAACCGGCTTTGAAGCAATGAACAGGAACCTGACAGGAACAAACAATACAGCCAACGGTAAAGAGGCCTTGTACCTGAACCTCTCCGGTCATTCCAACACAGCACTGGGAACAAAGGCACTGTGGAGCAACAAGTACCAGTCGAACCTTGTCGCAATAGGCGACTCGGCACTGTACAACAATGGTGTCGGCGCACCGGATCCCGAAGTGGA
>SDZZ01000765.1 GCA_004173255.1 Chitinophagaceae bacterium
TATAAATCACCTAAGGTTATGGCAGCATCTAAGCTTGAGTATGTTTGGCTTGACGGATACAAACCCACACAGAGTCTTCGGAGTAAAACAAAGATCGAAAAGGATTTCAGCGGGAAAATCGAAGATGCCCCGATGTGGAGTTTTGACGGATCCTCAACCGAGCAGGCGCCAGGCGGTTCGTCCGATTGTTTATTGAAACCGGTATTTGTATGCCCTGACCCACAGCGCAAAGATGGGTTCCTGGTTATGGCGGAAGTGTTGAATGCTGATGGAACGCCGCACGTGTCGAATGGTCGCGCCACTATTGAAGACGACGATAATGATTTCTGGTTTGGATTTGAGCAGGAATATTTCCTGTGGAGTCCTGAAACAAATAAACCCCTTGGTTTCCCTGCAGCAGGTTATCCTGGTCCACAGGGTCCATACTACTGTTCAGTTGGTGCCAACAACGCATACGGACGTCATATCGTGGAAGAACATCTCGATGTTTGCCTCGAAGCCGGTCTCAACGTGGAAGGTATCAACGCAGAGGTAGCTGCCGGTCAGTGGGAATTCCAGATTTTTTCCAAAGGTGCAAAGGAAGCGGGCGACCAGATCTGGATTGCACGTTACCTGCTCGAGCGCATCGGGGAAAAATATGGTGTATCAATCAACTGGCATTGCAAACCACTTGGTGCCCTCGACTGGAATGGTAGCGGTATGCACGCCAACTTCTCCAACAGCACCCTCCGCAACGCAGGAAGCAAAGCCATCTTTGATGCGGTTTGCGAATCGTTCCGTCCGGTGGTGAAAGAGCACATTGAAGTATATGGTGCTGATAATGATAAACGCCTCACAGGTAAACACGAAACTGCAAGCATCTTTGACTTCAGCTATGGAGTATCTGACCGCGGTGCATCTATCCGTATTCCGGTAGTTGTTCCTGCCAAAGGATGGAAAGGTTACCTGGAAGACCGTCGCCCGAACTCTGCTGCAGATCCTTACAAGGTGGCTGCGCGCATTATCAAGACTGTTAAGTCTGCCAAGGTTTAATCAACCAGTGTTTGGTTTAGTCCATCTTCGTATGGTTAAATCAATCCGCGTGTAGTTTAATCAATCTGCGTGTAGTTTAACCAACCCTGGTTTAATCAGATCCATCACATTATGATAGTAAGATCCCGGCCCTGTGGCCGGGATCTTTTATTTACTGCAACGGGCATTTTCTCTACCCGCCCGCGCAATAACCGGTGAAAACGGGTTATTTTAGCGGTCCGTCCCCACTCTATAACCATTACTAAAACAACGCGCGAATGTCATTACGATTTAATGCCCTTAACAACCTTGGAAAAGATCCTGTTGAACCAATTACCGGCACTGCAAAAATTACTGCCATCTTCGGGGAGAATGTATTTGAT
>SDZZ01000766.1 GCA_004173255.1 Chitinophagaceae bacterium
CCGATGATTTCAGGGCTTGGACCGCTGCTGGATCTGGGAACGCTTGGCTATTTTGTTTCTGAGGGCAGGTACAATCCATGGAAGCTTGGCAGCAAAGGAATGGGGGTGACTATTGCAAAACCCTATAGGCTGAAAAATGCAAGGTAGCCTATTGCGGTGCTGATTGGTCCCAGGACTTCCAGCAGCGGGGAGATGACCGCGGTCAGCTTTCTTGGACAGGCGAACGCAAGGACCTTCGGGCAGCCTAGCGGGGGCTATATTACCGCAAACCAGACCTTTGTGCTGTCCGATGGTTCAAACCTGCTGCTGGCAACGAGCTATGTTGCCGACCGCAACAAAAAGGCCTACCTGAAAAGGATCGATCCGGATGTGCTGGTGAAGGATGTTGCAGGAGGGGATGCGGCGCTAATGGCGGCACAGGCCTGGCTTGGCGAAAGCCTAAAAAAATAAGTTGTCAAGACTCGATATTAATCATAGGTAAAGACTTTTTTACTCTTATAGGTTGTACGGACGCCTTTTTTTTGGTAATTTGGGGTTGTTTTGGCCTACGGGCTATTGTTCAACCAAATATTTCCGTTATGATGCTAGCACTCCGTTCGCATTTCCGATCCAAGTACTTTTGGCGTAACCTGGCTGTAAGTACGCTGGTTTCCGTGATTGCCGGTCATTTGATAGTGGCCTATGACCAGCCCTATTCCTGGCTGGAACTCTGGGGGATGCCCCATTATTATTATTCGCTTGCGCTGAGTTCAACGGCAGCGCTGATCCAGATCGAGTTTATGCACATGGTCAGCAGGAGGCTCTACAGGCGCTTCAAGGATAAGGGCCTTGGCGCCAAATGGCTTACCCTGCAGCTGCTGCTGGGCTTTGGTGCCACGGTGTTGCTGGAGCTTGCCATTGCGACCTTTCTTTTCCACCTGCACGACAGGTGGATACTGGATACCTATTTTTTCCGGAAGCTTTTTCTGCTGGTGCTGATGTTCATTGGCCTGGTCAACCTGTTTTTTGTGGTGTTCTACTATCGCAAGGAGCCTGTTGTAAAGGTAAAGGTGCGCTCAAGGCTGGTCAGCTCGCATCCTTCCGGGGAGAGTGTTGCAGAAGTGTCCGCCGGGGAGACGGCGCTTTACCGCGTGAACGGCCACGACTGCTTTGCGGTTTCCTTTGAAGGAGAGGAACTGGTGGTCAAGGGCACGCTGGACTACTGGGAGGAACAGCTGGATAGTGATAGGTACTTTCGCGGGCAACGGGAATGGCTGGTTAACCGTGCCTCTATACTGAGGGTGAAAAGGCTCCCCAACAAGATGTTAGAACTGGAGACCCGAATTGATTTCGGGTTCAAGCTGCTGGTTTCCAGAAGACGCAGCCCCATGTTCCTGCTTTGGTGGAATGGGGCA
>SDZZ01000767.1 GCA_004173255.1 Chitinophagaceae bacterium
GGCTTATACTTTTTCTGATTCTTTCTGGTACAGTGCGGTTGAAGGCGAGGTGTATGCCTTGTCATCCTTTTTCACCGCCGTGGTTTTCTGGGCGATGCTGAAATGGGAACAAAATGTTACTGAAGAAGAAGAACAAGGCATCAGGGGCCATTTCACAAAAGCTGATCGCTGGATCATCCTCATCTTCTACCTGATGGGTCTGTCCATTGGGGTGCATTTGCTGAACTTGCTTACCATTCCTGCCATCGTAATTATTTACTATTATAAAAGATACAAGGTTACCAATTCCGGTACTTTCTTCGCTTTCCTGATTGGTTGCGCTATTACCGGTTTGGTGCAGAAAGCCGTTATCCAGTGGAGCATCAAGGGTGCCGGTAACATGGATATCCTTTTCGTGAACGATTTCGGCATGCCATTCTTTAGTGGTTTTGCCTTCTTTTTTGTGCTGATGGCAGCCGTGGTTTATTTCGGGCTTCGCGTGGCTAAAAAGAACAACTGGAACTTCCTGAAACTTGGCTTGTGGAGCTTCGTTTTCATGTTGTTGGGTTACTCTACTTATTTTACTACCCTGGTACGCAGCAATGCTGATCCATCCGTGGATATGTTCAATGTTGACAACCCGGTGAACCTGGTTGGTTATGTTAGCCGTGAACAATATGGCGATTGGCCGATCCTTTATGGCCAGGACTTTACTGCCCAGATCCAGGATACAAAAATCACGGAAACCTATATCAAAGCAAATGGCAAGTACGAAAAGAACGGCCGTAAGGTAGAATACGTGTACGCACCTGAAGACAAACATTTCCTGCCAAGGATGTGGGACCAGAGCAACGACCAGGGCCATGCAGACTATTATGCAAACTGGGCGGGCATCGGCAAGGACCAGCAGGGTAATTATGAACGTGCCCCAACCATGGGTGAAAATATCGCCTTCTTCATGAGCTACCAGATCAACTGGATGTACTGGCGGTATTTTATGTGGAATTTTGCCGGCAAACAGAACGATATCCAGGGCACCAATATGGGCAATGTGCGCGATGGTAACTGGAAGACAGGTATCGGTGTTGTTGACCAGATTCGCCTCGGCGATCAAAGTGCCATGCCCGATAGCATGAAATACAATAAGGCAAACAATAAACTATTCATGTTGCCTTTTATCCTTGGACTGATCGGGCTTCTGCATCTGTACCGAGGAAGGGGTGCCGTCGTTGTTGCCTTTGGTGGTGCTCTTGTCGGCGCTGTCGAAGCAGCCTTGCAACAGTGCCAGGCACAGCACCAGACCGGCGCAGGGGATGAGTTTCATGGTGATCTCCGATGTTCAGAACGTGCAGATTGGACTCGATCCCGCCCAATTGGTTGCCTGCGCCGACCTCGATCCGGATCGGCGCAGGCA
>SDZZ01000768.1 GCA_004173255.1 Chitinophagaceae bacterium
TCAACAACCATTAGCCGCTCAGCATTACCTCGACAAACAGGACAAGGAAAAAGTCCGCCAGGCCATAGGGTTGCTGACAGAAGTTATGAACCACCATCCCGGTCATCCGCTTTCGGCAGAACTGCAGGATACTATCAATCAACTGAAGAACAAACTCCCCGTAAGCTGAGACTATATCGGTTAGATGATCCGGTATGTGGTGGGCGATTGTACCGGAGCAGACAAACTCATCAAGGTATTCCCTGATTTTACGCTTCAGCCACTGCCCCCGTCTCTTTTGGGCCTGGCAAATTGTTAAATTACGCAATGATATACTTTGAATGTGCTCCGCAAGCGGCTGCGCATGACAGCACCGCTGCTTACTTTTTAAGAAAGAATGAGGAGTACTGTCTGGAACTTGCCAAGGTTCTTACTGAGTGGGGCAAGGATATAAATTGCCACTTACATCCAGATCAGCCATCGCTGATCCTGATCAGTCGGCCGAAGTATGTATACTATGAAATTAAAGAGTTTTGTTGCGAAAAATTTAAGACACAGATCAGCGCTTTCCTTCCGAATGAAGATAGCGCATCATTCAGACCATGATTTATGTGCGAGCGCTAGCGAATGGACCATGGTTTTAAACGGGATATATCCCTGTTAAAAGCCTGTCATAAAATGAAGCTGTTAATTGTCCTTCTGGAATATGGAATCCGACTTGACGGTTTGTACAGTCCCACGGAAATGGCCTATTTTTATAGGCCGCAATCAATGGCAGGTTCCCGGGAACTTACGAAAGAACTTTCCCGACAGTCGGATGACCTGAACAAACACAAATAACGATGGTTCAATTTCGCGCGCGAATAGGGTTGGCTTCGGTGGAAGAAAGGAAACTGTTTGGGGATATACTTGCTACAAACTTAGCAACACAGATGAACCTGCAGCACGGGGCCTTGGTGTGCCCGGAACATCCTGAGTCGGTTGCCGAAATAGAGATCACCGTGCTGCCGGCATTTCACTACAGCATCACGAGTTGCTGTTGCGGTCGTTTCCGGGGACAGATTGACGAGCGGCTGGAAAATTCCATGGAGGCATAAGTTATAGTTCTTTTTGGGGAAGAGCCTGGTCACATTGCATCGCCTCGACAACAGTTTACCAGAAGCTCCGCCGGCCGCCTGGCTGCTCAATTAGAACAGTGGGAAATAGATTTCTTTTCTACATTATCCGGTTGCCATGACGGTGGTAGACATCGTGCCAACGCCGGGCTGGAGTTTGAAATCGCCGGTGTAATGACAAAACCCGCTACATTCAGCATTTACGCCTATTGTAACGGGTTTCATCGATTTTTATGTGTCGGGACGACTAGATTCGAACTAGCGGCCTCTTGCACCCCATGCAAGCGCGCTACCGGGC
>SDZZ01000769.1 GCA_004173255.1 Chitinophagaceae bacterium
TTTCCTCTCGAACATGGACTATAAGTATAATATAAATACGGTGCTTTCATATATTATAAATAAATATATTTTTTAGGGTGCACGCTAAACAACCACAGGTACAATAGTTAAAACATTGTATTTATAAATCATATCAATGTCGGGACATCAATTGGAATAAAAGAATGATATGTAAAGCGAAATACACAGTTTTATCAAGTGAATATTATACAGGTAGTGTGAAAAACTCTACCCAGATATTCACCTCTCTGGCATTGTTTTCGCTTTTTGCGGCGAGTATTCATTGCGTGCCAGAATTTTAATCTATCCTGATTTTTAACACATAAACCAACTTTTGCATTTATGAGAAACCAAGGCAAACTGATTATGCTGATGTTACTCAGTGTTTTCACTGTATTTTTATCCAATAACCTCCAGGCACAGGTTCAAACGGCGAAATATGTATCCATGTCGCCGGTGACGAACGCGTACTACGAATACCTTCCACAGGGTTACAATCCCAGTGGCACGCAAACTTATCCCCTGATTCTCTTCCTGCATGGTTCGGGTGAACTGGGAAACGGCAGTTCTTCCACCTTGCCCCGCGTACTGGCTAATGGGGTGCCCCGCGTGATCAACCAGGGTCAGTTCCCGACGTCCTTTACCGTGAATGGCGTAACCAGCAAATTCATCGTTATTTCCCCGCAATTCTCCATTAAACCGTCGCCAACCCAGCTGACGGTTGTTCTTGCTTATATACAGTCGCACTATAAGGTAGACCCGAACCGCGTATACATTACCGGTCTCAGCCTTGGTGGAGGTGTAGTATGGAACCTCGCGGCGGCTTTTCCTTCTAAAGTGGCTGCTATTGTACCGGTATGCGGTGCCTCCTCGCCAACACCTGCGAACGGTGAACGAATTGCCAATGCAAAGATCGGTGTGTGGGCATTCCATAACCAGACTGACCCAACCGTTCCTGTAAAAAGGACGAATGACTGGATTGCCGCCATCAACGCTGCCAATCCACAGGTAGTGCCTAAGAAAACCATCTGGGCGGGTGGTGGACATGATGCATGGTCAAAAGCCTATGATCCTTCGTACAGGGAAGATGGTAAAAATATGTATGAATATATGCTGCAATACAGCAAAGGCAGCGTTCCATCCGCGCCTCCGCCAAACGTGGCTCCAACAGTGTCCGCAGGTTCGGACAGGGCGGTAACAATGCCATTCGGATTACTGCAGTTATCGGCATCTGCTTCTGATCCCGACGGTACCATTGCATCTACTACCTGGACTAAAGTGTCGGGTCCTACCACATTTACTTTCAATGCACTCAATATCCTGAACCCGATTATTACCTTGCTGGTACAGGGTTCTTATACATTCCGGGTAACGGTTACC
>SDZZ01000250.1 GCA_004173255.1 Chitinophagaceae bacterium
GGAGATGTTCACGCCGCCTTTTTCAAACACATCACCTTTTGCGATCACGCGGGTGCGTCCACCGCCGCCACCAGGCCGTTCCCATTTGTCTTCGCGGAACCTGGCGACCGGTTCGCGCTCTTCGAGGGCTGCACAGATTGCATCCTGCAGTCCCTCAATAAACGCTACCCATTGTTTTTTAAATTCCATTGTTGCCATTTATATTCCCGGTGCGCTTCCTTCCTGCGGGTTGATGACGCTGCAGGATAACCATTTTTCCCGGTGCGCTTCCTTCCTGCGGGTTAATGACGCTGCCGGATACCCATTTTTCGCAGTGCGCTTAACCGCCGGTTCTTTCCTGCAGCCGGCTCGTCTGCGTTTTCGATGCACGGCTTAACCGTTTGTTCCTTCACCACTGCCCACCATACGTTTTTATTACGGCTTAGCTTTTCCTGTACTCTTTCACTGCATCAACGAATGCCCTTGCATGGTCTACCGGCACAGTTGGCAGGATGCCATGCCCCAGGTTGGCGATGTAGCGGGTGGTTCCGAACTGGTCGATCATCTGCTTCACCTCTTTCCTGATTTCTGCGACTGGCAGGTATAATTTTGCAGGATCAAAATTTCCCTGCAGGGTTATTCCGGATCCGGCATATTCCCTTGCACGCGCCGGGGTAATGCACCAGTCGATTCCCGCACCATGGGCACCGGTGGCTGCAATTTCTTCGAGGGCAAACCAGGCGCCTTTGGCAAATACGATTACAGGTACTTCATCTTTCAATGCGTGTACGATCTGCCGGATATATTTCAGCGAAAACTTTTCAAAGTCGGCCGGACTCAGCAACCCACCCCAGCTGTCGAACACCTGAACCACATCTGCCCCCGCCTTAGCCTGCTGTCGCAGGTAAGCGATGGTTGTGTCGGTAAGCATTTGCAGCACGGTATCGGCCAGTTCGGGTTGGGTGTAACAGAAAGCCTTTGCTTCATCAAAGGTTTTGCTCCCCTTTCCCTGCACCATATAACAGAGCAATGTCCACGGCGCACCGGCAAAACCAATCAGTGGTACACGGTCGTTCAGTTCTTTTTTGATCAGCCTGATTGCGTCGAACACATACCCCAGTTTGTCTTCCACTTCGGGTACATGGATGCGATCGAGGTCTTTTTTACTTTTGATAGGATCCGGAAGCACCGGCCCCTTGCTCTCGATCAGCTGCACCTCCAGACCCATCGCCTGTGGTACCACCAGGATATCCGAAAACAGGATCGCTGCATCCACACCAACAATGTCAACCGGCTGGATCGTAATTTCGCAGGCGAGTTCAGGCGTCTGGCACCGTTCAAAAAACCCATACTTCTCGCGGATCTTCATGTACTCGGGCAAATAACGTCCGGCCTGGCGCATCATCCATACCGGTGGCCGTTCCAGCTCTTCTCCTTTCAGTGCCCTTAATAACAGGTCGTTCGTCATGTTCTGTTCTTATAAATTTGATCGAATAATTTTTGCTGTGCCGCACTGGTGCTGCGTCCATTACTTCACCAGTTTGTCAAGGCATTACTTCTGCACCTTGCCCGGGATTATATCTGTTCAGCTTGTTCCGGATGACAATTTTCCCAGCATCCCGGCTTACAAACCGAAATGGGCAAACGCTGTCTCCACCAGCCTTTCCGGTGAATGAAGCGGACTCACTATAACCTCGTTGCTGCTAAGCCCACGAAGCACCGATGCCGTTGTTTCACCGATACTGAACAACACGGCGGTTTCTTTCACTTTGTTCATCGAAAAAAAACTCTGCGCGGCGCTTGGACTAAAAAACAAAACGGCGTCGTATCCGGTGTCTACTTCGACCGGTGTTTCAAAGGTGTCATACACCACTACTTCCTGCAGTGATGCGGCATTTTTTTGCAGCAGGTCGGGCAGGTCATTCAACCTGCGGTTGCCTGCAAAAAAAACAATGGGCACACCTGTTTGTAAAGCCAGCAGTTTTTCCCCCAGTTCACGCGCACTACCCGAGCCCAGCACCACGGAATCGTGTCCAAAAAAATCTTCCGCGTTTTTTTTTGTGGCACCGCCCATGCAGGCAATCTTCCAGGCGTCTGGTTTCGACTCCAGCAGGCTGACCACTGCGTCGACAGCGGTTCGGCTGGTAAAAATGCCGAGCAGTTCCTGTGAAGCAAATTCATTCACCTGCATCTTCAGTTCTTCGCCGTCACGTGGTACCATTTCTATAAATGGCACCTGGTCGAATACCACATCCTTCCCGAGGATCTGATCAACCAGTGATTCGTCGAGTTCGCGGGTGGATAGTATCGTAATTTTTTTATTCAAGATGGCTGCGGATCTCCTTCATCAGTTTATCAGCTCCCCTGTCGAGCACGTCCAGCGCGGCATCCACCCCGAGGCTGTATGATTTATAAACGGGCGTATGCATTTTTACTTCAATTTTTTGTTTGCCATCGAGCGACAATACCTGCCCTTCGAAATAGGCATCCTCCCCATCGATGTGGCAAAGGGCACTGACGGGAGCCGTACATCCGCCCTTCAGGGTGCGAAGGAAATCACGTTCGGCTTTTACACAAAAAGAGGTCGGTTCATGTTCCAGAGGTTTACATTTTTTAAGGGTCACTTCATCCTCGAGCCTGCAGGCTACCATGATAGCGCCCTGCGCGGGAGCGGGTAACATCCAGTCCAGTTCCACCGCGCTTTCCGGTCTCAGGCCAATCCTTTCCAGTCCGGCCGCGGCGAAAATAGCGCCATGCCAGTTACTCTCTGCCAGTTTCCGCAACCGGGTATTTACATTTCCCCGGAGATTTTCAAGCTGGCTGTCCGGAAAGCGGTTCAGCCATTGCGCCTTCCGCCTGAGCGAACTGGTGGCGATGGTGAAGTGGAAACCGGCGCCGGCAGCTGCTGACGGGTTTTCTGCAGCTATGGAATTGAACGATGAAGGTTCGGCCGCCGGGATCGAATTCAGCATCGCTGCATCACCAAGCGTAATCGCTTCCAGCACCGACGGATCCTGCAACATGGAACCGGGAACCAGCAAATCCTTGCTGGACGCTCGCTCCAGTACGGCCGCCTGTTGCAGGCCCCTTGCCATTACAACCGGTACGTCCTTCATGGAGTGCACCGCTATGTCAATTTTATTGTTGAGTAAGGCGACGTCGAGGGTCCTGGTAAAGATGCCCTGCACACCCATTTCATACAGCGGTGTCTGCAGGTCGGTATCCCCTTCGCTTTTTATAAAAACAAGTTCACCTGGAACACCCCGGAGGGCGAGTAATTCTTTCACCCGGGTTGCCTGCCATACAGCCAGCTGGCTTTCCCTGGTTCCTATCCGTATTGGTTCAGCATTCATGGCATCTGTAAGTAGTCGTTGATCGCATTGATAAACTGGCAGCCTTTTTCCTGGTTGGTGCGCAGGTTAACCGCAAGGCGCGTCACGGCCTTCTGCGCCTTTTTATTGGCGGGCATCACCATATTGGACTGCAGTTCGCAGCCATCGGCAGGCTGCCATCCATGCAGTTCCTGCAATTTATCTTTCCAGTTTTTGAGATGGAGTGAGTAACGGTATTCTTCCAGCCAGGTCCGGAACTCTGTTTTGTACGACTCGATAATTTCACGGGCCTGTGGAATCTGCGACCTGCGGCGGCTAAGGTTTTTATCCAGTATGCTCACCGAGATCTCATCCACATCGATCACCTTCACCGTATCGAGTAAACGCACCTGCTGTTCCACATTAACCGGTATGGATAAATCGAGTACCAGTTGTTTTTTATTGCCGGTAAAATGACTCGCGTGGATAGTTGGCTCCGGTGCATTCGTACACACGATTACAATGTCGGCAGCAGCTACCGCATCCTGTAAGGAATGATATGGAACAAAGGCCAGGCCCGCTTTTTCAGCAAGGGTCACAGCAGATTCATCTGTCCGGTTGCACACAGTGATTGATGTCTGCGGCAGGTAATGGCGAAGGTTCCTGCAAACATTGCCGCCAAATTTACCAGTGCCGATCACCAGCACTTGTTTATGATGGATGTCTTCGATTTCCTTCAGCAGGTCAATGGCTGCGTAAGACACGGAAACCGTTCCGGTACTGATCGAAGTATCTGTCTTTATTTTTTTCGATGCCTGCAGCGCAAAACTGAGCGTGCGGTGCATGATGGGACCAACCATGTTATGGCTGATCGCAGTTTCAACACCCTGTTTCAGCTGGCCGAGAATTTCGTAATCACCCAGGATCTGCGAATCGAGTCCGGCCGCAACATCATACAGGTGATCCAGTGCCGCCTCACCGCTTTTCAGGTAGGCATATTCCATAAAATCTTCGATACTGCCCTTCGTGTAAGAAGTAAGCAAAACCGCAAGGATCATTACCTCTTCTGCAAAACCATAGATCTCTGTGCGGTTGCAGGTGGAAACAACAAAAACGCTGCGCAGGTTTTTTTCCTTTGCCAGCGCTGATATACCGGCGATATCTTCTTTTGAAACGGCAAACAACCCGCGGGTGCGCGCATCTGCTTTATGATAGTTAATGCCCGCTACGCCGAAGCGGTCCAGTACGAATGCGGACATGATATGAGCCTGTGGAAGCATAAAGTGCACAAATGTATTGAGGAACCTGTCGTTTTTCGTCATTCTTTTGTCATGGCAGTAAAGAAATCGGGAAGTTTTGAAGATTGGCACCTGACTACCTCTTCTGGTTGGGGACCAACCGGTTAAGACGAAATAAAAACTGCCCCGCAGCACCCGCCGATCGGCTTTTTCACGAACTTTGCCGGCGCCCGTCAAGCCGGGTTTTATACAACATAAATATGGAGAATTCACGGAAAGCGATCCTGCTCATGAACCTTGGTTCACCCGACAGCACCAGTGTAAAAGACCTGAGGAAATACCTGAATGAATTCCTGATGGACGAACGGGTTATCGATGTGCCCTGGTTACTGCGGACCGTCCTTGTGCGCGGACTCATTGTTCCGCTCCGTGCACCCAAAAGTGCAAAGGCTTACAAATCCATCTGGACGAAGGACGGATCGCCCCTGATCGCATTGTCCAACCAGCTGAGGGATGCGGTGCAGGCAAAAACCGACCTTCCTGTTGAACTTGCCATGCGTTATGGAAGCCCGTCGCCAAAAGATGCGATGGACTCGCTGCAACAACAATACCCGCAACTGGAAGAACTCATCGTGGTGCCATTGTATCCCCATTACGCATGGAGCAGTTATGAAACCGCAGTGGAGTATGCAGTCACTATCCATAAAAAAGAAAAATACAAATTCAGGCTCAGTATCGTTCCCCCCTTTTATAAAGATGAATCGTATATCGAAAGCCTGGCCGATTCAATGAGGCCTTACCTCGAGAAGCCCTTTGACCTGCTGGTGTTCAGCTACCATGGAATTCCGGAAAGGCACATCAAAAAGCGGCAGGCCGATGGTGTGCATGATGTGAATGATCCGGACAAATGCTGCACGGACCCGGTGATACAGGAAGTATGTTACCGGCACCAGGTGATCACTACCACAAAACTGGTTGCAGGAAAACTGGGACTGCCCCCGGAAAAATATACGCTATCCTTCCAGAGCCGCCTTGGACGCGATCCCTGGCTGAAACCCTATACAGCGAAAAGCCTGGAGGAATGGCCGGGTAAGGGATATAAAAAAATTGTGCTGGCATGCCCTGCTTTCGTAAGCGACTGCCTCGAGACACTGGAAGAAATGGGGGAAGAAGGCAGGGAAATTTTCCTTGAAGCCGGTGGTGAATCGTTTACGCTTGTCCCCTGCCTGAACACCAATGCGAAATGGGTAGACGCTGTGCTCGAGCTCAGTTCAAAAGCATCGGAGTTTTCCTGTCTCAATGAAGCGTGCCGGAAAGATGGATCGCGCCAATGTATTTCGTTGGTGAAACCCTGTCCCTATAATTTGTCGCTGGATTCCCGGTCGTCAAAATAGAAGTATAAGTGGTCCTTCATGGAACATTTGTATGGGCATAAAAAAAGCCTGAAGACGTTGAAACTTCAGGCTTTTTTTTGCGGATTATGCCGCAGGTATAAAGTCGGCTCACTCGACCACCACAATGCCGTTTGCCAGGAAACTGATTTCCTTTTCGGGTTGCGTGATGGCATCAATTTCAGCCTTTGATTTTTTCGCGTCTTCTGCATAGTGTTTCAGTTCAGCCACCGACACCGTTTTAATTTTTGCCGTTCCGTCCAGTACAACCGTTTTGCCTTTTACAGCTGTTGGCAGGAAGAATGCATAATCTTTCATTTTTACAAACGCGGTGGTGCTGTCGTCCACCTGCAGTTTTACCCAGCATCCTTTTTTTGGACAAACATCCAGCACCTTGGCCCGGACCTTTGTTTCCACCGTTTCACTTTTTTCAAGTTTAGCGGGGATTTCAGCGATGGCAATAGCGCCTTCTGTAGTGGGCTTTTCACCGTAATAGTCGCCCGGTTTTGCATCACCAGCCGGTGGCTGTGCCTGGGCTGCGGTGGCCGTGAGGGCGATCAGCGCAGCAAAAAGGATTTTTTTCATATTATTTTTTGAGTTTATGATTCAGAGGGGTTAAAGATAAATTTTTAACCGCGCACCCAGGTCACTTTTTCGTCAAACTGCTGGCGTTTTGCACCGGTCGAGGGAATGGCCACATTTCCGA
>SDZZ01000770.1 GCA_004173255.1 Chitinophagaceae bacterium
ATATATGGACCGCACGGGAAAGATCTGGGTGGGCACATACATGGGTGGGCTGAACAGTTTTGACGGATCAGCTTTTACGAGTTACCGTCACCACGAGAATAATCCGGCCAGCCTTGTTGATGACCGGGTGTGGAAGATCTTCGAAGACAGGCAGGGTAACCTTTGGGTGGGTACCCTTGCGGGCGGACTGGACCGGTTTGACCGGCTTACGGGAAAATTTATCCATCACCAGTTCGATCCCGCCGTTAAAAGCCCTATCCAGTCGAATTATATTTCTGCAATCATGGAAGACCGTCGCGGAAACCTGTGGGTTGGTACCGCATATGGTATTGATATGAAAGATGCAAAAACAGGTGAGTGGATCCACTATGGAAATGCACCAGGCACCAACAGCCTTAGCAATAATAATGTGATCTCCATGTTCGAATCGGGCACCGGATTTATCTGGATTTCCACACGTGAGGGGCTGAACCTGTTCGATCCTGCCACCAGGCAGTTCCGTTCTTTCGACAGGAGGGATGGCCTGCCGGATAATACCATACTCAGCAATACAGAAGACGCAAAGGGTAACCTGTGGATCACCACTCCCAATGGTCTTTGTAACCTGGTGTTACGGAATGCCGGTTCCTTCAGCACACTTGGTTTTTCAGTGATCAGCTACGACGTAATGAATGACCTGCAGGGCAGGGAGTTCAATGAAAATGCTGCGGGCCGCACCCGAAGGGGTGAAATACTGGTGGGTGGACCATTCGGTTTCAACCTGATCGATCCGGCTGCCATTGCTACCTATGCGCCGCATCCGAAAATCGTGTTCACCAGTTTCCAGGTACTCAATAAGGAAGTGACCAGCGGGGAAACTGTCAACGGCCGGGTATTACTCCCCGAAGCCATACCGCTTGCAAAGGAGATCAACCTGAAGTACGGAGAGAATATATTTTCCATAGAATTTGCAGCACTTGATTTTTCACACGGCAGTAACCTGAAGTATGCGTATAAACTGGAGGGGTTTAATAAAGACTGGGTTTATACCGGTGAAAGTGAACGGCGGATCGTGTACACCAACCTCGATCCGGGTACCTACACTCTGAAGGTAAAGGCATTCAATAACAGTTCCACCTGGAGTGAGGAGAAGTCGTTACTGATTACTATTGCCCCGCCTTTCTGGCGCACCCCGCTGGCCTTTATCCTGTACTTTCTGGTAGTGGCCGGTGCATTGCTGCTGGCACGGAAGGTAACGGTTGAACGCACCCGCATGCGCTTCGAGGTACAACAGCAGCGCAGGGAGGCGGAGCGGGTACAGGTGCTTGACCGGATGAAGACCAAATTTTTCACCAATGTAAGCCATGAGTTCCGCACTCCGCTGAGCCTGATCATCTCGC
>SDZZ01000771.1 GCA_004173255.1 Chitinophagaceae bacterium
GCGCAGTATCGTTGAAATCGGTGCAGGTGCAAATCCGCTGCTACCCATATCATTTGTGGAAGATCAGCAGCTCGTTTACCAGCTCATTGATTTTTCCGGGGAAGAACTCGCCAAAGCCGGACCGGGTTACCAGATCCAGGTACTCGACTTCCAGCAACCGATAGGTTCCCCCCAGCAAAAGTTTGACCTGGTGATCGCCCAGATGACGCTGGAACACATTGAACGCCCCGCCGTATTTTATGGTAATGTAAAGTTGTTGCTTCAACCTGGCGGACATGCCTGTCTCTTTTTCGCCACCGTTACCAACCTGCCGATGATGCTGAATCACCTGTTGCCCGACGGTATCAGCCATCGCCTGCTGATGCTGGTTCAGCCATTCCGGAAAAATGAAAAACACGGAAAGTTTCCCGCATTTTACCGTTGGTGTTATGGACCTACGCGAAAAAACATTTCCCGGCTGCAATCAACCGGGTTGGACATCGAGCTATACCGTGGATATTTCGGGCATAGTTACTACCGGAGGCTTCCGATACTACCCTGGCTCGAAAAAAAGAAAACACAAATGCTGTTACGTTTCCCCAATCCGAATTTTTGTACGTATGCCCAGCTGGTACTACGTTTGCCGAAAACGGCATGACCACGAAAAAATCTCATTCACCTTTTGGTGCAGCCAGGCAAAGGAATTTAAACTTCTCCTTTAGACGCAGCCAACAGCTGGTACCAGTCCTGCCTGTCGAGGTTGATCCGTAAACCGTTTACGATGTTGCGGATCCGTTGTTCATTGCTGGTACCGATGAGCGGCAGCGCTCCAAGTTTAACAAGCCATGCAATCGCAACGGATTCAAAGTTCGCGTTGTATTTGTTTCCAAGTGCTTCCAGCGTGGCTCTTACACCCAACGGGATTTTCTCGTTACTATCGGCGATCCTGCCACCTGCAAGTGGCGAAGTGGCAAGCGGACGCATGTATTTCTGTTTGATATAATCAACCTGACCGTTGTCCAGGGCAGAAGTATTGAGCAGGTTCAGTTCAATATGGTTGGTGACGATCGGGCTGCGCAGGAACGAACTGAGCAGCTGGTGCTGGAACACGGAAAAATTAACCACACCGATGTTCCGGATTTTTCCAGACTCCTTCAACCGTTCCAGTGTCACTGCGGTCTCCTCAAGGTTTGACAGTGGATCCAGCTGGTTCAGCAGGAACACATCGATATAGTCTGTGTTTAATTTGCGCAGCGAATTCTCTACGCTGTTGGTGATATGCTCGCGGGACGTATCATAGTGTTTGATCCGGATATCAGGGCGAGATGGATGCGGCAGGTTGACACCCGCCTTGGTAAACAACACCAGGTCTTCCCTTTTAACTGACTTA
>SDZZ01000772.1 GCA_004173255.1 Chitinophagaceae bacterium
TGTTTTACGTGAAGCAGCACGGGATGGAAAGGCTGTCCGGTCTGGATCAGCACCTGGCCGGTTGCTTCCCTCCTGCCCGCGCGGCCGCTCACCTGTTCCATTAACTGGAAAGCCCGTTCATTTACCCGGAAGTCGGCAAAATGGAGCAGTCCGTCCGCATCCAGTATCCCCACCAGGTCCACGTTATCGAAGTCAAGCCCCTTCACCACCATCTGCGTGCCCACCAGTATATCGATCCGGTGCTGTTCAAATTGCTGGATCAGCACATCATGCGCGTTCTTGCCGCGGACGGTATCAATGTCCATCCGTCCCACCTTTGCTTCAGGAAAAATTTCCTGCAGGATCTCCTCTATTTTTTCCGTACCGAAATTACGCTGGGTAAAGCTGTGACTGCCGCATGCAGTGCATGTTTGCAGCGGGGCGTAACTGGTACCGCAGTAGTGGCACACGAGTTTGTTGGTGAACTTATGATAAGTAAGTGAAACATCGCAGTACTTACATTGCGGAATCCATCCACACACGGTACATACCTGGTAAGGCGTGTAACCACGGCGGTTCTGGAACAGGATAACCTGTTTATTCCTTGCCAGCACTTCCCTTACCGCCTGCACCAATGGGGCTAGTATAATTGCCTTGTCCCCCTGTGCCTGTTCAATCGTTTTTTTATCAACGATGGTGATCGGGGGTAAAGCGATATTGCCATACCGTTCGTTGAGTTCGACCAGTGCATACTTGCCGGTTACCGCGTTATGGTAGGTTTCGAGCGAAGGTGTGGCTGAGCCAAGCAGTACCTGTGCCTTGAAGATGGAAGCGAGATAGATTGCCGCATCACGCCCATTATATCTTGGTGAAGGATCCTGCTGTTTATAGGAGCTGTCGTGTTCCTCATCGCAGATGATCAGCCCAAGATCCTGGAATGGCAGGAACACGGTTGACCTTGCACCAAGCACCACGCGGATCTCCCCGTTCTTTACCTTCTGCCAGATCTCCACCCGTTCGTTCTGCGAAAATTTGGAATGGTAAACACCGATATAACCACCGAAATGTTTCTGCAAACGCCGGATAATCTGCCCGGTCAGGGCGATCTCCGGCAACATATATAACACCTGCCGTCCATGACGGATCATCTCTTCAATCTGTTTGATGTACAACTGCGTTTTACCGCTGGAGGTTACACCATGAAGCAGGCACACCTGGCTGGCAGCCCGCGATTGGTGAACGGCCGAGAGCGCCACAGACTGTGCGGGTGACAATTCGAAATCAATCTTTATATCACGCGGCATGTAGCGGATGCGATCGACCTGGCGCTTTTCCGGCCTGAGTACTTTTTTATCAATCAGCCCCTTGAGTTGTGCATCCGATGCACCGG
>SDZZ01000251.1 GCA_004173255.1 Chitinophagaceae bacterium
ACCGCACATACCCCGGCATTGAACCAGGCATTTATATTTTCCTGTTCCACTTCCACCCCACCAGTTGGCATAAACTCCATTTCGGGAAACAATTCGGTAATGCTGCTGACAAAGCCCGGAGTGAGTACGTTACCCGGGAAAAGCTTTACCAGCCTGCATCCTGACTTTGAAGCGTGGTGTATTTCAGTCGGTGTCATACAACCCGGAATCCACAACACCTTGTTGATATAGGCCAGGTCGGCAACGTCGGCGTCAAACACCGGACTAATCAAAAAATCGGCGCCGGCATCCATAAACTTCCTTGCCTGGTCGGCCGTGCGGATGGTCCCCACTGCAATGACCAGCCCTTCGAGTTCTGCTTTCAGACCCGCAATCACCTTGAAGTTAGCCAGTGCTGCTTCCCCGCGATTGGTAAATTCAATCACGCGGATTCCGGCTTTATATAATGCGCGCACCACGTCGGTACACACCACCGGATCCGGATGGTAAAACAAGGGCAATACTCCCTGGGACTTTACCCGTGCAATGTGGTTCTCCTGGTTATCCATGCTGTTTGATTGAAAGCGTTGTGAGAATATTTTTTACATCACTGACCGATTGCCTGCTGGCGTCTCCTTTTTCATGCAGTTTGCCAACGGCTGCTGCAGCCGCAAAGTCAATTATTTCTTTAACCCCGTGTTTTGCATAAAGACCGTAAATCAGCCCGCCCATAAAACAGTCACCCGAACCAACCCGGTCTATCACATCACGGATGGTAAAATGTTCCGACACGGCTATTTCACCCGCGCTGTCCAGCACAGCAAAATATTCTTCGCTCAGACGGAATGTATAGGCAACCGCAGTGACGGAAGGGTATTTTTCACGGACGAGTTGCATACTTTCCCGGGCAGCGTCCACGAGCTCACCGGCTGAACGGCCTTTGCTTTCTGCAATGGGCGATGGTAAACCAAGCAGGCTTTCAACCGCCCACAGGTTGCCCATGATTACCTGGCAATGTTTTACGAGCGCTGGCATAATATCCACGGGCATTGATCCATACTGCCACAGCTTAGCGCGATAATTGAGGTCGATCGAAATGGTAAGGCCCAGTCTGGATGCGGCTTCCACGGCTTCGAGGCACAGATTGGCCGTATCGCCTGTGAGGGCAGGACTGATGGCGCTGAAATGGAACCAGGTGTACCCCGACAGCATTTTATCCCAGTTGATCGTTCCTGTTTTCAAACACGCGAAAGAAGAATCTGCCCGATCATAGATCACTCCGGCATTTTTGAGGTCGGCCCCCTGGGGTAAATAATACGAGCCGATCCGGTTTCCTGAACGGATGATGGGTGATGGATCAATCTTCTTTGAAAGTATATAAGTAATGATCTCCTCCGCCAGGTAACTATCCGGCAACGCGGTGCAGTAACCGGTTTCGATTCCCCAGTTAGCCAGCGCTGTTGCCGCATTCAGTTCAGCCCCGCCTACATACACGGGCATCGAAGAGTTTTCGATCCACTGCCCGCCCAGCTGCGGTGACATCCTGAGTAATAATTCGCCGAAACAAAAAACCATTGATATGTTATTCGTTGATGATACTGCCTTTCCGACCTGCCTTGTTCACCGGGGAAGGTTTCCAGCTGAAATAATTTTTTGCGTTGTAGTAACAGATGTCCTGTACCAGTTTACCGATCCATTCGATATCATTGGGCAGTTGGCCCGATTCAATCTCTTCACCGAAAAGATCACACACAATCCTGCGGAAATATTCATGCCGGGGAAATGAAAGAAAACTCCGTGAATCGGTGAGCATACCTACAAAACGACTGATCAGGCCCATGGTCGACAGCGTGTTGATCTGTTTAGTCATTCCATCTTTCTGGTCGAGGAACCACCAGGCCGAACCCCACTGGATCTTGCCGGCGGTTGAGCCGTCATTGAAGTTACCGGTCATGGTGGCCACCAGTTCATTATTGGCCGGGTTCAGGTTGTACAGGATAGTTTTTGCCAGCGTATTGTCGCGGTCGAGCCGGTCAAGGAAACGCGCCATGCCCTTTCCATGCGAAAAATCGCCCATCGAATCCCAGCCCGTATCCGGACCGAGAGATTTCATCATCCGCGTATTATTATTCCGCATCACACCAAAATGATACTGCTGCACCCAGCCCTTCTCCCAGTCCCATCGCGCAAAATGCACCAGCATGGCTGACCGGAATTTATCCTGCTGCGTCCTGTCGAGTGGCCTTCCGCTTCGCAACTGCGCAAAGTATCCGCGGATCTCCTCATCGGTATAGTCGTCCGCATAAAACTCTTCAATACCGTGGTCGGAAACCACGCAGCCGAGTGAACCGAAAAATTCATGTCTGGATTTCAATGCGGCGAGATAATCATCAAAGCCTTCCAACGGGCCGGTGATTTTTTCGAGTGCACTGACATAATGGTTAAACGATACAGGATCCTGAACTGCCATGGCCTTGTCGGGCCGGAAGGCAGGAAGGATGGGTATTTCAAACCCATCTTCTCGGATGGACTGGTGATGTTCGAGTGAATCCGCCGGGTCATCGGTGGTGCACACAATCTCCACGTTCATTTTGCGCAGGAGGTTACGGACCGAATATTCGGGCGACCTGAGCTTCTCGTTGCACGCATCATAAATCCTGCGTGCACTGCCTGCATTTAATAGTTCTGTTATCCCGAAATAGCGCTGCAGTTCAAGATGGGTCCAATGGTATAACGGGTTTCTCATGGTGTATGGAACCGTTTCGGCCCATGCCCTGAATTTTTCCCAGTCGCCCGCATTACCGGTACAGAATGATTCATCCACCCCATTGGTACGCATCGCCCGCCACTTATAGTGATCGCCCAGTAACCATGCCTGGGTTATATTTTCAAATACAGTATCGGCGGCAATCTGGTCCGGCGGCAAGTGACAATGGTAGTCAATAATGGGCAGGTCCCTGGCAAACCCATGATATAACCGTTCCGCGGTTTTTGTACTCAGTAAAAAATTTTCATCCAGGAATTTTTTCATCGCAAGCTGGTTTTCTTTGAAAGGCTGAGCATCCATTTCACCCATTCCACTGTTGCCGGGTAATTCTGGAAGTCGGTGGTCAGTTTTCGTCCGTCAATATATTCATTATAAATCCAGGGGTCACCCAGTGCGACCACCCAACCATTTCCATACTTCGAAAGGGCCATCACTTTTATATCCCCTTTTGTCAGCACTGCCTCTGCGGGCGACTGCAACGCGAGTGAACTGAATTCCTTGATAAATAATTTCTTTGCCTGGGTACCGAAAACCGCACTGCCCGCAGGCGACATCACTACCCCCTGTTCAAACATATCGTCAATCACTGTATTCTGCTTGTCTTCATTAAAATGGATCCCGAACGATGCAGCCAGTTCATTCAGGTGGGTAAATTCTGCATTGCCTTTATCATTTCCCAGGAGAAGCAGTACACCGCCATCCCCCACCCATTTTTTAATATGGGTAATGTCGGCCTGTTCAATAAAATGGGGTTTCGCTGTTTCCTTCTCCGTATCCGGATCAACAATAATATAAAGGGATGCTTTTTGTTTTGCGAGGTCTGCAGCAGAAGTTTCGAGTCGGCTGATCTTCGCGCCATTCGACATAAAAACATGACCTAGCATGTGGTAGCCGCTGTTGGATCGGTCTTCCCACGTATAGTGCCAGCGAACGTCCTTACCTGTTACGTCCTTCTGCCATTCGTTGTTGTAGTAATAATCCAGCACTACTTTTTTTCCTTTACCTGCTGTGGCCGTCTCCAGCATTTCCATTTCCGTGGCGGCAAGGATAAAAGAACCAACCCTGGAAGGATCACCCATAAATGATTCACGGATCGTTTCCGTTCCGCCGCTTTTATCCGCCGCGCCGCGGTCCTTTGCACCCTTGGCCCCGCGGAATTGTTTCAAGATGAATGCGTACGCTTTTGAAGCGGAAGCCAGGTAATCTTCTTCGAGATAACCCATCCGTACCCCTTTGGCAAATGTGTAGGCGATCAGTGCAGTAGTGGCATACTCACCTGCGGCGTCGGTTTTACCGCCCGATGGCCATTTACCGGAAGAGGTATCCTGCAACGCACGTGTTTTTTTTGCGTATGCCTGGAACAGGTGGACCAGCTCCTGCTTCCTCAACGGATCACCAGGTATTTTGTCAATCGAGGAAAGGAATGCAAAACCCGGAAGCGGCAGCTCCTCATAGACAAGGGTGCGACCGGTCAATGAAATGACCGATGCGCTGAGTGCCGAAAAAGAAGAATCCGATTGGAACAGCTGCGAATACGCTACATTAAATATGATGGATTGTGCAAGGCGGAGGGCTGTCTGCGTTGGAAGACCCGCGTCGCCTTTCCCGGGTAACGATTGCCGGACCACCAGCTCGGCTGCTTTCCGGTACCGGTCTTTCTTTGTGACCTCGTATACCATCAGCATCTGTGCTGCCATCGACGCATCTCCTGGCTGCAATTTTTTTATTGAGCCGTCGGACTGCACCAGTTGGTCAACTGACTTGTTGATGTAGTTGAAGTATTGCCCGTTCCCGGTTGCATTCCACACTGCTTCCATTGCAAACAACAGGATGCCCATCTTTGAAGGGTCAGTTTTTCCGGATAAAATGGAGGTGCTGTCGATCCATGTGCTGACAGCCGCATCGGCCATCTGTATACTGTAATTTTTTCGCTGCGCCGATACATGAAGGCTGCTCAAGAGGCAAAATATCCAGGCAATTTTTCTCATTGGCTGTTCTTTTCCGACCCGCAATACTATCGTTTGTTAACGGCGTACCCTGTGACCGGATTACAGTTAATTTAAGGCTTACAAGTTAAACTTCTGAAACCGTTATCGGGGGTGCTGTCGGGTCTTTTTTTACGCAATCGATGCCGGCATCGAAACCGTGAACACCGTCGCAAAACGACGGTCGCCCCCGGTCGTCGTATTATTACACTTCGTTGTTACGGTCAACCGGTTGTTATCAACGCCAACGAAAGCGGCATTGACCAAACCTGCCGGCCATGCAGGAGCCCGGCTGTTAAACTATTTTTATCGCCTGCCTGCCAAACAACTTCCATCCACCCTTGACTTTTTGCCACACCTGCATAATGCGCAGGTGTACTTCGCCGGGTTTTCCGGAATCGATCGTCTTGCCGGTCAGGATATGACGCACAATTGCGGTCTTGCCACTGATCGTAATAGTCTGTTCAGTGATATCGATACTGACCCAGCCTGACTTTCCGGATACAATCCGTTCTACATACTGGTCCCGGTTCTCGACCAGTCCACCGCTATGGCCGTAACTGAGACTATCCACTGCAATGCCTGTCAGGCCTGCCTTATCGCCGGCGATCATTGCCTTATGCAGCCGGTCAACAGCAGCAGCTACTTCTTTCTGGCTGGACGACTGGCCATGCATCACAGCGGTTGTAAATACAAAAACAAGCGTCGTTAAATATCTTTTCATACATGCATTTATTGATTTCAATATAAGGAGAAATATGCTGACGGTTGCAAATCTGCGCCTTACGCTGTATTTTAATGTCCGAATCCAATTTTTTATGAATGGTATGTTAAACCCACAGCCCATCCCGGGGTCTCATACCCAAATACCGACTTTATGAATCTTTTCAGGAAACTACTCATTTGTTCGCTCGCAACGGGCTTCACGTTCACGGCTGCCAGCGCACAGGACACTGACTCAACCGGGCTTCCAGGCGATCAGTTCAGCCTCTCCGCAGCCCTCGACCTCTTCAGGAAAGCAAGCTCGCCGGAAGACTTTGAAAAATTGCTCAATACCGAGGGTAATGATGCCAATAACCTGGATCTTAATGAAGATGGTCAGACCGACTACGTAAAAGTCATTGACAAAAAAGATGGCGATGTGCACGTGTTCGTTTTGCAGGTAGCTGTATCAGAAACGGAAGACCAGGACATCGCGGTGATCGAAGTTGAAAAAACGGGTGAAAGCACTGCGGTTTTACAGATCGTGGGTGATGAAGACATTTACGGAGAAGAAACAATCGTTGAACCTTCCGAAGGCGAATCAACTTCGTTCCTTAATACCGGCAGCCGGTATCAGCATGGACCATCTTTCACTGAATCAGATGGCATCCTTGTAAATGTATGGCTGTGGCCATCGGTGCGTTATGTGTATGCGCCGGCCTACGTGGTATGGCATTCACCATTCCGCTGGAGGGCACATCCGGTATGGTGGAAACCATGGAGACCCGTTAGCCATGTCGTGTTCTATCCACGTCGTGGAGTGTACCGTCCACGTTATGCGGTGGTGACTACCCGCCGCGTTGTACGCGCCCGCGCCTTCTACCGCCCTGCCCGCGTAACTTCTGTAACAGTGGTTCATCGCAACCAGGCGAATGTGGTACGTTACCGTTCCAACCGCAGTGTACAACGTACAACCGTTACCGGACCAAACGGACACGTTAAAAAGACAACCACTACTGTCACCGGACCCCGTGGTAATAAAGTAAAGAAAACGAAAGTCCGACGCAACAGGTAATCCTGTTTGAACTTAATATTAATCCGTACTTAACCCGCCAGGCGCTGCAATAGCAGCGCCTTTTTTTAGG
>SDZZ01000252.1 GCA_004173255.1 Chitinophagaceae bacterium
GCCTAGCCGGGGGCGCCTAGCCAGTGCTTCGCCGCCAACATTTTTCAGAGGTTCCCTAGGTTACATAATCCTTTTTAATAATGCATCGCGCGCTTGGGTAACGCGCACAAATTCTTCCTGGCTGCCGCCTTGGTCCGGGTGAGTTTCTTGAGCTAGGCGTCGGTAGGCGGTTTTTATTTCAAACGGCGTTAATTCGCCTGCGGCGGGTAAATTTAGCGCTGCGCGCAAGAGTTTTTCGCTTACTTGCGCGTTGGAGTGAGAAAATTGTTGACGCTGATAATTATAGCGAGCCTGTTGCTCATAAGCGCGGGCCATGGCTTCGCGCTTGAGCCTTATTGATTCACTGCGCAATTGCACTTGGTCCTCCTGCCATTTCTGCGCGGACATAATCAAACAGGCTTCGAAGTTAATACATCCGTTGAGTTTTAGCTCAGTTAAATTAAAGGGGCCAACCATATTATAGGGCTCTTCTAACCAGGCGATCGTGACACCGTTAAGCACCTGGGTTTTTTCGATAGTGACTGTATCCACAATGCCGTAGGAGCCATTCCATATTACCCAATATTCTTCATCT
The DNA here is from genome assembly GCA_004173255.1 of Chitinophagaceae bacterium. Taxonomy (GTDB): domain Bacteria; phylum Bacteroidota; class Bacteroidia; order Chitinophagales; family Chitinophagaceae; genus JBEVJC01. Next base: position 575 of record SDZZ01000252.1, read on the forward strand.
GATAAGGCGCAATGAGTGTGCATAAATGTTCCTGCCGTAATTGGCGATATTTTTGTCAGTGATTATTTAACAAATAATTGCACCAGCACCCTATTGGCTAGTTATCATTAAAGAATCATATACACGCTTAGCGGCATTCAATGCGCCTTCCATATAGCCGCCGTGATATTGTGCAGTTTCAGAACCACAAAAGAATAACCGGTCATTCCAGTGGTCTAGCTGCAACCAGGGGTGGCCGTAGTCTGGGTGTTCGGTTACAGGTAATGCATCAGCTACAACACTAAGTAAGGCATCTGCATACCAATCTTTAAACAGAACAGATTTAGGCTGTGCTGCTTGCGCGCCAAATAAGCGAATTAATTGGTCCAGCATTAAGGCTGTTAAATCTGTTTGCCATTGCGCGCGCAATTGCGCTGACAGAGATAAAAACGCGCCCAGCGCAAACTCTGTATCGCTGCTGGCATCGAATATTTCACCTAATACTGCACCTGGGTAATTGGCCATAGCATTACCTGAGAGGCCCTGTTCGCGCCAAAAAGGCTGTGCAAATTCAAATACGACTTTGGCTTGCCCAGCCATCCATGTAGGTGTTGCCGCCATCGCCGTGCTTAATTGCGAATTTAGGACCGGGTTTAATTGCACAGTCTGGGCAATTAAACGAGGCGGCACTGCAAGCACGACTTGCCTGGCAACACTATGTTCAATTTGCGACTGCGTGCGAAAGGCCAACTCAATACCTTCATTGCATTGATTTATCTGTGCTAAATGATGCCCGCGCATAATTGTTGCTGGGTTTAATTCAGCTAATAATTTCTGCACCAGGCTATCGGCGCCGCTTAAGAGTCTTTTTGCGTTGCCGTAACCTTGTGGGTCACGAAATTGTTGTGCAGGGGTTTCGCGGCTGGTTTGATATAAAAATGTACCTGTTTGCCATTGTGCAAGCGTGGCAATATTCAGTGTGTGTACCAACTGATCCATATGCCGGTGTTCATTTGGCCAATACCAGGTCGGGCCTAAATCAAAGCCATTTACTGTATAAATTCTGCCGCCGACACGCTGTGAAGATTCAAATAATTGGTAAGAAATTCCCCGCCGCTGCAGCAGCGAGGCAAGATAAATCCCGCTAAGGCCTGCACCAATAATTGCGATATGTAATGGCCAATTCATTTTAGGGCGCCATCCGCTGTATTTTTTAATATGGTTTTCCATCGTACTGGTTCCAAATTTGTATTCACATTTGTTGATAAGTATACCTAGGAATCATGAATTCAGACAGGTTATATTTGGAATAAGGGGTAAAGCTTCTGTAAAAAATTTCAGGAGACGATAAACGAACCCGGTCACCCCTTACCGGATTTAGAAATAGCCATTAAATTAATCCGCATTGACAGAAACAATCATTAATCTGACAACCGTTAACCCAATTGAATTTTTCGGGGTCAACAACGGAAAACTGGACATCCTCAAGAAAAAATTTCCTTTACTTAAAATCCTTTCCCGGGGTACGCAGATAAAACTTAGCGGAGCGCCGGAGCAGATCGAGTCAGCGAAAGAAAAGATCACCCTGATCGTTTCCTATCTTGAGCGGAACGGACACATGAGTGAGAATTATTTTGAACAGGTGCTTGGTGGCGATGATGCGGAAACAGTCGACCACTTTGTAGAACGCAACCCGAACGAGGTGCTGGTGTTCGGGCCAAATGGCAAATCGGTACGGGCACGCACGGCCAACCAGAAAAGGCTGGTGCAGGAAGCGGAAAAAAATGATATCGTGTTTGCGATCGGACCCGCCGGTACGGGTAAAACCTATACGGCAGTTGCGCTGGCAGTCCGCGCGTTAAAGAACAAACAGGTTAAGAAAATCATCCTTACCAGGCCTGCGGTCGAAGCGGGTGAAAGTCTTGGATTCCTGCCGGGTGACCTGAAGGAAAAGATCGATCCATACCTGCGCCCGTTATACGATGCGCTGGATGACATGATCCCGGCCGATAAACTGGGGTATTACATGAGTACGAGGACGATCGAGATTGCACCGCTGGCTTACATGCGCGGCCGTACCCTCGACAACGCTTTCATTATCCTTGATGAAGCCCAGAACTCGACCGAACTCCAGCTCAAAATGTTCCTGACCCGTATCGGGGCCAATGCGAAGGCCATCATCACCGGTGATATGACGCAGGTCGATTTACCAAGGAACCAGCGCAGCGGTCTTTCCACCGCGGTGCGGATTCTCCAGGGAATTGAGGGAATTGCCCATATTGAACTGGATGAGGAAGACGTGGTACGTCACCGTCTCGTTAAACAGATCCTCCGCGCCTATAACCGCGAAAGTGAGGCGAACGATCCGCAGGAATACCACCGGACCGTCGGGATTGTAAAACGTGACCAGGTTAAGGAATAGTTTTACCTGAAATATTAATAAAAGTTCCATTGCCTGCGGGTAATGGAACTTTTTTTGTTCGGGGCTTAACGGGATAAACCATAATTTTGGCGCATGAAAAAGTCGTTGATCGCCTCCGCCCTGTTGCTGTCACTGGCCGCCTGTAACAGTGAGGACAAAGTTTCCGAAGATTCCGACCTGAATGTGGCTACCAGCTTTGTTCAGTCGGCCCTGAAAGGGGATTTCCGGACCGCGGAGAAGTACCTGGTCGACGATTCGCTGAATAAACAGGACCTCGAACAGGTGGCCCGGCTGAATGAACGCCTGACCAAGCAGGAAAAGGATTCCTACAGCGGGGCGACCGTCCACATCCACGAACACCGCAAGGTGAACGATTCCACTTCGATTATATCCTACTCCAATTCCTACCGCAACAAAGTTGACTCACTCAAAGTGGTTAAACTGAATGGCAAATGGCTGGTTGATTTCAAATATATATTCAACCAGCACACGGATACGCTCCAGTGAGAGACCGGAACAGTGAGATTTTTATACCCAGATTTAAAATATGCAAACAGTTAAACATCCATGGCATGGCGCGCATTATGGCGACCAGGCCCCCCAGCAGGTTAATGCCCTTATTGAAATCCCGCAGGGCTCCCGTGCAAAATATGAAGTGGACAAGGAAACCGGCCTGCTGCGACTGGACCGTGTGATCTATTCCTCGTTCCATTACCCCATGAATTACGGTTTTATTCCGCAAACACTTGGACAGGATGGCGATCCGCTCGATATCCTGGTGCTTTGTTCCCAATCGATCCAGCCTCTTTGCCTGGTCGATGCCAATGTGATTGGCAATATGCAGATGATCGACAGTGGCGAACTGGATGACAAGATCATTGCGGTTGCCGCAAATGACCCATCGGTCAACCATTACACCCGGGTAGATGACCTGCCGCAGCACTTCCTGCTGGAACTGCGCAACTTCTTTGAACAATACAAGGCACTGGAAAATAAAAAAGTGGTCATTGATAACTTCCAGGATGCCGACACGGCGTTTAAGGTTATACAGGATGCCATTGACTTTTATAAGCAATCATATCCTGCTTAAATTCCCGAGCCTCATGAAAAAATGCCTCTGCCTGTTTACCGTGTCAATCCTGTTGTTGACTGGACTGAATGCCCAGCGGATGGACCCTGTACTGAAATTTTCCAACAAGTACTACCGGTCGAACCCGTTCACCACCACGTTCGGCACTTTTCTCGAACACGTGATGAACGATCCGGACCTGAAAAACGTGAAGAAACAATTGAGGACCGACACCTCATTGTTTGTTTTTAACGGTACTTATACCAACTATAATCCGTTTGATTTTAAACCATCGCGGGTGGACGTGGCGCTGGTGGAACAGAACGTGCAGCTGTATGTAGACCGGCCGGAAGGCGATACGATCATGCTGTTTGTGCTGATCGCGTTTGCCGATTCAACGGCCAAAGGGGCGGAGGAACTGAAAAAAGAATATTCGAAGATCCAGCGCCGGAGTGACCGGTGGTTCCTTGACCGTAAAGAAGAGGACATCACGGAAGCTAATGTGACCGGGATGTCCTCCAATTACTTTGTTGATTATGCCCAGGTGTCACCTGTTTCGGTGGAGTGGGTATTGGGACTTACCAAAGTACCAATCCTGCGGCTGACCATGCGCATCCGCAGCCGCGGGAATGAAGCGGTCATCCCTGCGTCGCTGTACGATTCGTCGGTCCCGTCTGATCGCTCGCAATAAATAATCATGGCCGGGCAGCACATTTCGTTGGTGATGGCCAGTAAACAACATGCTGCCTGTTGCCGGGTCGTCATCAGGCAGCATGTTTTCTGATCGTTCGTAGTTCCTGCCTTCCACTTTCAGCCATGCCGTTTGATCACCCTCAGTGAGTGTGTCCTTTTGCCGGTGAGAGCGCTGATGATTCCCTTTTTATCCATATGATCAATGTGCACAGTGCCTGCTGCATGGATGATTCGGTCGTTCCCGAGCAGGATCCCTACGTGTACAATTTCATCCTTGTCATCGAAAAAGGCGAGGTCACCCGGCTGGCTGTCGCGGTACCTGTCCACGATAGCGCCCTGCTGGGCCTGCTGCCAGGCATCCCGTGGAAGAAGCACGCCGTTCATTTTGAATACGAGCTGCACAAGACCGCTGCAATCCACGCCCATAGCGGTCTTTCCACCCCACAGATAAGGTACGTTGAGCCAGGTTTTTCCGAGTTCATCCATGGAGGCCAGATAGTCGTTTCCCTGGGAGATGACGTTCTGGTCATCGACGGTGTATTTTAGTTCGCCCAGGATGCCCTGGCCGTTTTCGTAGCCTGGCAGGGTTGACCCAAACGGGATAAGCATGCTTTCGTTATCGAGGGTGATTTTGGTAAACAGTGCGGTGCAACGGAACGGATGTACGGCCGATACCTTGTACTCATCGGCCTCCTGTAGGAGGTTGGTCGTCATCCATCCTTCGTGTTTATCGTGCAGGCTCCGCACTTTTACCCAGTTCTTCTTTTTATGTTTCAGGATTTTCACCGGCTCACCGAACAGGAATTGGTTGGTCATTTCGCCCTGATGGCGGGACCGGGGCCTGACCGCCGCTGCGGCCACCGATACAAATGCGTATTCCATTACTTTTTTGTAAAAATATAAATCGGTGGTTTATTCTTTTGTTATGAAATTATGACCCCGGTGCATCATAGCAGGTGGGTACCGGCAGGCAGTGTACCGGGGAGCTGGTTGGTTTGTACCACCACAGATTTGTTGGGGAAGTATGACATCTAAACTAAAAACGCTATTTTTCATTTGTGAAGACGGACAGGTATAACCATATGACCGATGCGGAGTTGCTGGAGACATTTACGTCAACCCGCGATAATGAGTTGCTGGGTCTGCTGCTGCAGCGTTATACCCTCCTGTTGCTCGGCGTTTGTATGAAGTACCTGAAGAATGAGGAAGACGCCAGGGATTCGGTTCAGCAGATTTTCCTGAAGGTGATCCAGGAGCTGCAGAAGTATAAAGTGGAATATTTTAAGTCGTGGCTGTATATGGTGGCAAAAAATCATTGCCTCATGAAGATCCGGGACCGGAACGGAAAATTGCCAAAAGAACTGAATGAATCGCTGATGGCCACACCCGGTGAAGAGACTGACGTGCAGGACCTGTTGCGGAATGACCGTACCCTTGACCTCATGGAAGAATCGCTTAAAGAGCTTAACCCGGAGCAGCAGCAATGTGTAACTTTGTTTTACCTCGACAAAAAGAGTTACCAGGAAATTACGGACCTGACAGGGTATAGCATGATGCAGGTCAAAAGCCATATCCAGAACGGGAAAAGGAATCTCCGGATCCTGATTGAACGGAAACTCAAAACGAAGAGTGAACGGTAATGGACAACAAGCTGAAAGACATATTAACCAATCTCAATCCTGACATCGATCAGGAAACACTACTGTTGTACCTGCAGGATAAACTGGAGGGCGAGCAGAGGAATGCGGTGGAACAGCAGCTTGCGGGCAACGATTTCGACAACGATGCAATGGAAGGATTGCAGGAACTGCAGGATAAAAAGAAAATCAGCAGCATTGT
>SDZZ01000773.1 GCA_004173255.1 Chitinophagaceae bacterium
ATATGATCATGTGGCTGATGAGCGATCGCGCAATCCCCCGGAGCTACCGTATGATGGAAGGGTTCGGTGTACATACTTTCCGGCTGGTCAACCGGGAGGGCAAATCGAGCTTTGTAAAATTCCACTGGAAGCCGCTCCTTGGGGTACACGCAGTGGCATGGGATGAAGCCCAGAACATATCCGGAAAGGATCCGGATTTCCACCGGCGTGATTTGTGGGAGGCTATCGAAAACGGCGCCTATCCTGAATGGGAACTTGGGCTCCAGATCATCCCGGAAGAAGACGAGTTTAAATATGAATTTGATATTCTCGATCCGACCAAGATCATCCCGGAAGAACTGGTACCCGTAATCAAAGTGGGCAAAATGACGCTGAACAGGAATCCGGATAACTACTTTGCCGAAACCGAGCAGGTAGCCTTCCATGTAGGTCATGTTGTACCAGGGATAGACTTCACCAATGATCCCCTGTTGCAGGGACGTCTTTTTTCCTATACCGATACGCAGCTGATCAGGTTGGGTGGCCCTAACTTTCATGAAATACCGATCAACCGGCCGATAGTTCCTGTACATAATAACCAGCGCGATGGACATATGCGGCAGACTATCAATCGCGGCCAGTCGAGCTATCATCCAAACACAACCGGCGGGGGCTGCCCCTTCCAGGCCGGGAAAATGCAGGGTGGATTCAGCAGCCATCCTGAACGGATAGACGCAGTAAAAATCCGGAACCGGAGCAAGAGCTTTTTTGATTTTTTCAGCCAGGCAACGCTTTTCTTTAACAGCCAGAGCGAACCGGAAAAACAACATATCATTGATGCCTTCCGCTTTGAACTGGGTAAAGTGGATAATGTATCAATCCGGGAGCGGATGCTCGGCGTGCTGACATTTGTGGATCCGGGACTGGCGGCTGAAGTGGCATACGGGCTGGGGTTGAATGTGCCCGTGGATATTGGACTGGTAAACCAGTCGATCCCGGCTGATGAAGAACCCAAACGTTACCAGCCTGTATTGCAGGAATCTTCCGTTGCCTACTCCCAGCCACTGAGCATGGCCCACTATGTGGCAGATAGCATTGCAACGAGGAAAGTGGCCGTGCTTGTAGCACATGGGGTGGACGAAACTTCCGTCGCAACTATCCGGGACATATTGCTTGGCAAAAACGCAGTAGTAGAACTGGTCGCGCCGGAATTAGGCAGCGTACAATCTTCTACGGGTACCGCCATACCGGTTGACCGCAGTTTTCTTACAACTCCTTCCGTTGTATACGATGCCGTGTATGTACCCGGCGGCGCGAACAGCGTTGCTACGCTGGAAGCAGACCCGGATGCCATTCATTTCCTGAATGAGGCCTTTAAACATTGTAAA
>SDZZ01000253.1 GCA_004173255.1 Chitinophagaceae bacterium
TGTACCGCTTCACACAATCCTAAAGAATACAACGGATACAAGGCCTACTGGGATGATGGTGCACAGCTGGTACCACCACATGATACCAACGTAATTGCCGAGGTGGAAAAGATCGCTTCTGTTGATGACGTAAAGTTTACCGGCGGCGAAAAAAACATCACGATCGTAGGCAAAGAAGTGGACGACGCTTTTATCGCCATGGCGAAAAGCCTGAGCGTGTACCCGGAAGTGATCAGCAAACAGAAAGACCTGAAGATTGTATACACACCTATTCACGGTACCGGGATCAAACTGGTTCCGGGTGTGCTGAAGGCATTTGGTTTTGAAAATGTAACCATCGTGTCCGAGCAGGAACAACCTGACGGAAATTTCCCGACGGTGCACTATCCCAACCCGGAAGAAAAGGAAACCATGAGCATCGGGCTGAACAAGGCCCGCGAGCTGGATGCCGATATCCTGCTGGGTACCGATCCGGATGCTGACCGCGTTGGTATCGGTGTAAAGGATAACCATGGAGAATGGGTACTGATGAACGGTAACCAGACGGCAGTGCTGGCATTCAACTACCTGCTGGAAGCAAGGAAAACAAAAGGCATCAACCAGCCGAATGATATGGTGATTACCACCATTGTGACTACGGGTATGATTGATGGGCTGGCAAAGGCAAATGATGTGACCTGCTACCGCGTGCTGACCGGCTTCAAGTGGATTGCAGAAATGATCCGCAAGAAAGAAGGGAAGGAAAACTATATCGTGGGTGGTGAAGAAAGCTTTGGCCTTATGATCGGCGATAAGATCCGCGATAAGGATGCAGTCAGCGCCGTAGCCTTACTTTGCGAAATGGCCGCTTATGAAAAAGAAAAAGGACGTACACTTTTTGAAAAACTGATTGACCTGTATGTCCGGTTTGGTTTTTATAAAGAAGACCTGATCTCCATTACTAAAAAAGGAATGGATGGCCAGGCACAGATTGCGGCCATGATGGAGAGCTACCGCAGCAACCCGCCAAAAACAATCAACGGATCAGCGGTTACCCAGGTGCTTGACTATGATTTGCAGCTGGGCACAGATCCCGCCTCTGGTAAAACGTGGAAGATTGACCTGCCAAAGTCCAACGTGCTGCAATTCGTAACAGAAGATGGCAGTATCATTTCAGCGCGGCCGAGTGGTACTGAACCCAAGATCAAATTTTATTTCAGCATCCGGGAAAAACTGGAAAAGCCGGAAGACTTCGATCGCGTGAACAAGGAACTTGACCAAAAGATCAAAGCGATCATAGCCGATATGAAGTTGTAGTAATATCTTGCAGGTCTTATGAGATCAACGGAAGACGGATACCGCCAGCAGGGATTGAGGAAGAAACTCGTCGAAACCATCAAAGGCAAAGGGATCAATAATGAAAAAGTGCTGCAGGCCATCGGTTCGGTGCCGCGGCACTTTTTTCTTGACTCCGCCTTCGAAGAAGCATCATACGAAGACAAGGCATTCCCGATAGGCGAGGGGCAGACTATTTCCCAGCCTTACACCGTTGCCTACCAGACACAGCTGCTGGACCTGAAACCATTCATGAAAGTGCTGGAGATAGGCACCGGCAGTGCCTACCAGGCAGTAATCCTGGCTGAACTGGGAGCGCAGGTCTATACCATCGAACGGCAGAAAAAGCTGTTTGAAAACAACAAACAATTTGAATTCCTGAAAAAATACCGCTCGCTGAAAATGTTCTATGGCGACGGGTTTGAAGGCCTGCCCACCTACGCTCCGTTTGACCGGGTAATTATAACAGCGGCGGCGGATGTAATGCCCCCGAAACTGATTGCACAGTTGAAACCCGGAGGTATGATGGTAATCCCGTATGGTGAACATAACAAAAACCAGCTGATGATGCGGGTTACTAAAATGACCGATGGGTCGTTGAAGGAAGAACGTTTTGAAGAATTTTCCTTTGTGCCGATGCTGGGAGGGAAATCGAGCTGATTTTTCGGGCATGACCATGTTCCTTGTGACTCAACGTGACGCGTGACGCGCTGCATGGCTGTGTTGACTTCCACTCAACGTGACGATGATGGATGGCTATGCTGATCTTCCACGGAAAATGACGCATCATGCTGAAGGTTGGCGATGCTAATCTTTTTTCCAGGACGAACCGTGGAATCCTGCCCCATTACTACAAAATAGAATGCCGTTCAACCCCAGGCTGAACGGCATTCAGATTTTTATGTCGGACCCTTACAGGTGGATCGCTTCACCAAACGCGACTTCAATCGCATCCTTCACACTTTCGCTGATGGTCGGGTGGGGATGGATGCTGTTCAGTACTTCATGATGCGTGGTTTCCAGCTTGCGGGCCGTCACTGTTTGCGCAATGATCTCGGTTACGTTATAACCAATGGCATGTGTACCCAGCCATTCACCGTACTTGGCGTCAAAGATCACCTTGATGAAACCTTCTGCATGACCGGCGGCAGATGCCTTGCCCGATGCACTTAACGGGAACTTACCCACCTTGATGTCGTACCCTGCTTCCTTCGCCTGCTTCTCGGTGTAACCGGCAGAAGCGATTTCAGGATAACAGTATGTACAGCCCGGAACGTTATTATAATCGAGTGCTTCAGGGGCATGGTTAAATTTCTTCTCTGCATAACCGATAGCCTCCACGCAAATGATGGCTTCCTTGCTGGCAACGTGCGCCAAAGCTTGCCCGGGAACGCAATCCCCGATGGCATATACACCTGGTACGCTGGTCTGGTAATTTTTGTCAACCGTAATCCTTCCCCTGTCTGTTTTTACGCCAAGGGTTTCCAGGCCGATGCCTTCAATGTTGGCGGTAACACCAACCGCACTCAGCAATACGTCTGCTTCCAGTTTGGTTTCACCATCTGCTGTTTTGATGGTAGCCACCACACCGGCGCCGGAAGTATCCACTGCGGTCACTTCACTGTTTACCAGGATATCGATGCCCTGTTTCTTAAAATTCTTTTCGAGCTCTTTTGAGATGTCCTCATCTTCCACCGGAACCACCTTTGGCAGGAATTCAACAATGGTCACCTTGGTACCGATGCTGTTGTAGAAATAACCGAATTCAACACCGATTGCGCCGCTTCCGACTACAATGATGCTTTTTGGCTGGGTCGGTAAGGACATGGCCTCGCGGTAGCCGATCACTTTTTTACCATCCTGTTTCAGGGCAGGTAATTCACGGCTGCGACCGCCGGTAGCTATAATAATGTGTTTGCCTTCCACGGTCGTTTTCTGTCCGTCTTTTTCCACTTCGATTTTGCCTTTGGAAACAAGTTTACCAAAGCCCATCACCACATCGATCTTGTTCTTTTTCATCAGGAAGGTAACGCCCTTGCTCATCTTGTCAGCTACCCCGCGGCTGCGTTTGATAATGGCATCGAATTTTGGTGTACCTGTGGCTTCGATCCCGTAAGACTCGGCGTGTTTGATGTCATTGACCACCTGGGCAGTCTTCAGGAGGGCCTTTGTAGGTATACATCCCCAGTTGAGGCAGATACCACCAAGGCTTTCTTTTTCAATAATGGCTGTTTTAAAGCCCAGCTGAGAAGCACGGATCGCGGCAACATAACCACCGGGTCCGCTACCAAGAACAACTACATCGTATGCCATTGTAAAGATTGAATGATTTAAAAAAGGGACACCACCACCGGTGGCACCCATTAATGAGCGGCAAAGTTATTTGAAAACCATCAATCAGGCAAAAATGGACTGACTGCATGGCTGACCCTGTTATAACAGCGTAGCAGCCCTATAGTTCGCACACAGGCCGGGCATCTGCAGCCTGCCGCTCCCCAAAAACAGGGAATACGGCCAGATGGCTTCACAGTTCAAAAAGCCATACCACCGTTCGCGGAAAAGCACAACCCCTCGTGGTGCCGCGTTTTTATTTTGGCGAATAAAAACCTGTCATGAAACTTTTTGTCGCACTGGTCTTTTGTGTTTGCTACGCTGTGAGCGCTTCTGCCCGGCAACCGGTAATACATGTATTGGTTCGTTCAGGTGCAACGGCACTGCCATTTGCAACAGTGCGTTTGCTGACAATCGACTCCCTTCCCGTAACGGCCACCGTGTGCGACACTGCCGGCAATGCGCACATACCCGCGCCTTCAGGCATGTACCGGTTGCGGGTATCCATGTTTGGGTACGCAGACAATTGGACGGCGCCGGTTGATATCCGGAACGGATCGGACGTGTCGGTAGCAATCACCCTCCTGGAAATCCGCCAGGTGATGGCAGGGGTTACCATCACCAGTAAAAAACCGCTGCTGCAATTATTGCCCGACCGGACTGTGGTAAATGTGGAAGCCGGCATCACCAACAGTGGTGCCACCGTGATGGAAGTACTGGAAAAATCGCCGGGTGTGGTCGTTGACCGCGAAGGCACCATCAGCCTGAAGGGGCGCACGGGTGTAGTGGTCATGATTGACGGTAGACTCACCCAGTTATCGGGCACTGACCTGCAGAGCCTGCTCAACGGGATCAGTGCATCGCAGGTAGAATCGATCGAGCTGATCGACAACCCGTCGGCCAGGTTTGATGCAGCGGGCAATGCAGGGATCATCAACATCCGGATGAAGAAAAATAAACAGGCAGGCCTTAATTCCGTAGTCAGCCTTTCCTATGGCCAGGGCAAACACCCAAAGACCAACAATAACCTCGCCCTGAACTACCGGAAGGGCAACCTGGGTCTTTTCGTTAACTATAACTGGAGCCTCAACCGCAACTTCACCAATTTGTATGCACTCCGTGATTACAAGGGTACAACCAGCGGAGTGAATGCTACACTACGTCAGAACAGTGATATCCTTACCGGCGGCCTGTCACATACCTTCCGGGCAGGGCTTGATTATTCCGTGAACAAGAAGACATCCTTCGGCATGACCGGCAGTTATTTTTACCTGCAAAGGACCTACCGGGGCCACAACAGGGCCGAATGGAAAAATGAAGCGGGTTACACCGACTCCACTATCATCACTTCGAGTGATAATTCATCGCTGATGAAACAGGCTGCGGCAAACATGAATGCGCGGCACCGTTTTTCGTCTGCCAGTGAATGGACACTTGACCTGGATTATATTCATTACGACCTCTTATCGGATCAGTTTTTCCGCAACCACTCATCCGATCCGCAGGTACCACCCGATGCGTCGGATGGCCACATCCCGTCCCGTATTTCCATCCTTACCGCAAAGACAGACTACTCCCGTAAGTTGCGGGCCTTTACTTTTGAAACCGGTTTAAAGACCTCCCTGGTAAAGACTGATAACCTGGCGGAATACCAGTTGCAGCAGCAGGGTCAATGGTATCCTGACTACGGAAAGTCCAACCATTTCCTTTATACTGAAAATATCCACGCCTCCTATATAAACCTTTCAGCCCACAGGGGAAGGTTTGACCTGCAGGCCGGACTGCGGTATGAGTACACCAGGTACAACGGGTCGCAACTGGGCAACAATATGGCACCGGATTCTATTTTCAAACGACGATATGGAAACCTTTTTCCCAGCAGCCTGGTCCGGTTCGCCGCCGACAGCCTGAACAGTTTCTCTTTCCGCGCAGGCCGGCGTATTGACCGTCCGGCTTTCCAGAAACTGAACCCATTTGTGATTATCCTGAACAAGTATACGTACCAGCAGGGGAATCCATACTTCAACCCACAGTTCACCTGGAACCTCGAACTTTCGCATACCTGGCGCGATATCATTTCCACCACCCTTCGCTATAATATCACGGACGATTATTTCTCCCAGATTTTTTACGCCGATAATTCCACCGGTATCATAGTTTATACGGAAGGCAACATCGGCAAAATGACCAACATTGGTATATCGGTCAGTGCCCAGCTGACGGCAAATAAATCCTGGTCGGCATCGGTACAGGCAGATCTCAACCACAAAAACCTGCAGGGACAGTTGTGGAAAGCGTACAACGCGGAAATAACCCAGGCAAATTTTAACCTCAGCAACCAGTTCAGTTTTGGTAACGGATGGTCGGCCGAACTCAGCGGCTTTTATACCACGCGCAGCCAGAACGACCTGCAGGAAGTGGTAGATCCCAACGGACAGGTATCGGCCGGTGTGGCCAAACAACTGATGCGGAACCAGGCCACTTTGCGACTGGCCCTGCGTGACCTGTTTTATACACAGCGGATGCAGGGCATGACTGACTTTGATTCGGTCACGGAATTCTTTCGCCTCACCCGCGACTCACGCGTGGCCACCCTTTCCTTTACCTGGCGATTTGGTAAAACGGGCAAACAAACCCCGAAACGCAGCACCGGCGGGGCAGGCGATGTAATGGAACGCGTCGGGAACATTAACTGACAACTACCGGCAGCCAGGCAATCGCAAAGTGTCCGCAACATTAACTGACAACCATCGGGGATCTATGCAACCGGAAAGCGTCGGCAACAACAACTGAACGCGTCGGCAACCAGCTATACGGAGCGCCCCGGGTTTTCCCGGAGCAAAAGCTGCATAGGCTGTTACATGTTCCTCACACCGTGCCATTGGCAGTATTATTGATAGGATAGGGCACGACTATAAATCAATG
>SDZZ01000254.1 GCA_004173255.1 Chitinophagaceae bacterium
GCCAATGGCCGGGGTGTACGCAGACCAGCTAACGGTGGTTTGGTAAAATGAATCCGAACGTACTTCCCGAACCAACTTCGCTGGTGAACCAGATCCTCCCTTGCTGTGCCTCAATAAATTCTTTGGAAATAGCCAATCCGAGTCCACTACCCTGGGTTTTAGAGCCGGGGACTTTAAAAAACCGGTCAAAGACCTTTGAGTGAAACTCGGCTGGAATGCCAGGTCCATTGTCAGTGACCGTGAACTGCACGCCTTCCTTTTCCTGATGCACGGTAAGGGCAACGAGTCCTCCATCCGATGAATACTTGATGGCGTTGGTCAGGAAATTGTTTAATACCCAACCCGTTTTCTCGGCATCCGCTTCCATATCCTGAAGGTCCGGGTCAATTTGCGTAGTTATCCGCACACCCCTTTCGCGGGATGCGCTGCTGACTGCACTCAACGCGGCCGAAACCAAAGCTTCCGCATTGACGATTGTCATTTCCAGCTGTATTTTACCGGCTTCCACCTGCGACATATTGAGCAGCTCACTCAAAATGCGCAGCATGCGCTGGTTGTCTTTTTTTAAAGTGTCCACCAGCTCTTTCTGTTCATCCGTCAACTGACTCACCCTCGGATCTTCCAGCAGTTTCAAACTGAAATCTGAAGAAGCCAGCGGAGTTTTCAGTTCATGCGAAATCGTTGCAATCAGGTTTGTTTTGGCTACATCAAGTTCTTTAAATGATGTAATATTCCGCAGCACAATGACTTTGTTGTTAAAACCATCCTGCTCCACATCCAGTACTTCCTTGGTAAAATAGTTTTCATGGTTCCCGACTACAACTTTGAAAGGCATGGTGCCGCTTTCGGCAAGCAGGAACTTCAACAAATCATTTTTTTCGGCGATCTCTTTCACGGGTTTACCAACGAGTTCCGGTGCCGTTAATCCAACCAGGTTCATGGCCTGATTGTTCGCAAACAAAACAATTCCATCTTTATCCAGTCCGATACTAGCTTCTTTCAGGCTGTTTATAACCGCTTCAGCCCTGGTCTTTTCAAAAATGATTTTATTAAGGTTACTGCTTTCGAAAAATTCAAGCCGCTCAGCCATGTCATTGAATGCGTCGGCCATCTGGCCAAACTCATCCTTCCTGTCCAGGTAAATCCGATAGTGATAATTCTTCCGGGCAATTTCCCTGATCCCGCCAATCAACGTGTTGATCGGCGTAGTGACTACAGATGGAAAGTTGTAGGAAAATGAAAATCCGACCAGGAATATTACTGCTGTCAGGATCGTGATATAGGTTAGCGCATCATCAGCCGTTTTAGTGGCATTGGCATTCTTTCTCTCAATTGCGCCCATGTTCAGCGTTAAAAGCCGCTGCAGAGCGGTTGCCATCCCTCTCACCACAACTTCCGAACTGTCGCCTGCACTGTATCTGTCAAAAGCGGATCTTAAAGCGGCGGTCACCTCCCGCTCCCCTGGTTCTGTTATATTGGCTTCCTGTAAGGAGATAATACTATCCATGGTTTGTGCCGGGACGCCGGGATTGCGGTTATCCAACATCAGGGAACTTATCATCCGATGACAGTACTCAATCGATTCATAATTATCTTTCAGGATTTCCTTTGAATCATTTTTAAGCCGCACGAGGTGATAAATTCCCACACCGCTGGATAATAATAAAAGGACAAATAAAAATACTGTCCCCAGCCTGATCTTTCGTTTAACTGAGCTTGCCATTATGATAATATTACCAGGTCCACTTCGTTTTTGGAAAGCGCACGAAGCAACTGATTAAAAACACTTGTTTTGAGAATAATCTGCCACAACTTCAGGTGTGGCTTTCCGATACATACTGTCGTGATACCTTGTTCCTCCACCATCTCCATGATGGCCCGGGCAATGTTTTCTTCTTTTTTCCGGACAACCTCAGCACCAAGCTGTGTGGCATTCTTAAAATTGTTTATCAGGTGCCGTTGCGCTGCGAGTGGAATCCGGTCTGCCGATTCGCGTTGGGTCTGCACATACAAAACATACCATTTGCTGTTGTAGTACGAGGCCAACCGGGCTGCTTTCCGGATGATATGCTGCGCAATATCGTGATTCGAAGATATGCAGGCGAGGAACCTCTCATGTCTCCATGGTTTACCTTTGGCTGTCACTTCATAATCGACCTTGCGTTCCACCTGCCCGGCTACTTCCTTCAGGGCAAGCTCGCGCAGTTGCAAAATTTTGTCGGGCTGGAAAAAATGCTGCATAGCCTGGTGGATTTTGCTGCTGTCATAAATTTTCCCTTCCTTCAGCCGGCTTATTAACTCATCCGCGGTGAGGTCAATATTGACTACCTCATTGGCGATCTGCAGCATCCTGTCCGGAACACGCTCCTGTACTTCCACACCGGTAATCTGCCTGACCTCCCCGTTGATGCTTTCAATATGCTGGATATTTATTGCAGATATCACATCAATGCCTGCTTCAAGGATTTCCAGTACATCCTGCCACCTTTTTTCGTTTTTACTCCCGGGTATATTGGTATGCGCGAGTTCGTCTACGATCACTATGTCGGGGTGCAGTAAGAGCACGGCCTGCACATCGAGCTCTTCCAGTTGTTTGCCTTTGTAAAAAACAGTTCTCCGGGGAATTACAGGCAGGCCTTCGATAAGTGCCTGGGTCTCCCTGCGGCCATGCGTTTCAACATAGGCAACCTTCAGGTTCACATCATTCCGCAACAGGTTGTGCGCTTCCTGCAACATCCGGTATGTTTTGCCCACACCGGCGCTCATACCGATGTAAATTTTTAATTTACCTTCCGGGATGCCTGACTGACCTGTATGGTGGGTGGATGTCATGATGTTTTATTGCCGGTTGATGATCATGTTGTTTTGATTGAACTGTCAAAATCCAACTGCTACTGAAAAGGTAACAGCTTTTGTATTATTTGTGCCCCTTTCATTTTTTACAAAGATATCATCTTCGCTGTGCAGCGTCCTGCCTTCCAGACGGATTGCTACGTTCGTCACCGGCAGATAATCCAGGTTGAGTGATATTCCCGATGTCCGGAACCCTGCCGGTGTTCCGGTAATAATAATCACTCCATCTTTATCACTGAAATATTCTCCACGAAGGGCAACTGCCCATTTGGAAGCAGGCGTATAACGTAGAATACCAACAGGGCTGTACCAGGTATGGTGTTTACTGCTGCCTTTGGCTACCTGTTCTGTTCCGATGTCAAAACCTGCAGTTAATCCGATCCTGTCGCTGAACTGAAAGATCCCGTACAGGTTATGGAAAATCCTCCACGTGCGGGAACTGTCGGGTTTATCGGTACCAAGGAATGTGCTGTAATTCAGCGTAATCCTTTCATTGGGTTTTACAACTACCTGTGTTCCCCAACTCATGAGGGAGTTGCCATTTACGCGCGTAATCCGCTGCCATCCGTTTAATGCCAGCGCACTGATGGCGAATTTACCAGCAGCCGTCGTGTAAGTCAGTTTTGCCCCGCTTTCAAAATAGGGCGAATTTTCCGCAGCAAGGCTTCTTGTCAATGTCCAGCAGTCCTTGCTCAGCGCACTCTCAAACCCGATATGCGAGGGAAGTATCCCGATATCCAGCCAGAGGTTTTTGTTACTGCTCAGTTTATATCCTGCGTTTGCTTCGTAAATATTTTTCAGCCCGCCCTGTTCGGCACTATAGTTTGCATTCATGTAAGTGCCGGCTGCTATGGCAAGGTTTGCCCGTATACGTTCCGTATTGTATGCGGCCTTCAAAAACGCCAGGTTGATATTGAATTCATTATGCCGGCCGTGACTATACAGGAACCCGGGACGGTTATGATCCACCGGTTTATTGAGGTCATAGCTGTAATATGCTTCCACATATCCGCTGAAAGTAAGTGGTGAAGCCATTTGTACGGTGGAATCCTGGGCGTACGAGGCGAAAGCGAGTGACAAAGCCGCTGCGGTTAACAGGGTTTTCATATTATCTGTTGATTTCATTATTTAATTGCGTCGAGTGCGATATTGAGTTGGAGGACATTCACCTTCGATGGTCCGAACATACCCGCCAGTGGTTTTTCAATGTGCCCTGTTACCAGGGCAGCGATTTTCTCTTCCGGGATACTTCGGACTTTGGCTACCCGCTGAACCTGTACATATGCGGCAGCCGGGGAAATGTCCGGGTCAAGTCCGCTACCGGAAGCCGTTACGAGATCGGCCGGGATCATTTCCCTTTTTACCCCCGGATTGTGCACGAGAAAACTGTCAATCCTGCCGGCGACTACCTGGAGATATTCAGGATTGGAAGGACCTTTGTTGGACCCACCCGATCCGGCCGCATTGTAGTCAACCGCTGAAGGGCGACCCCAGAAATATTTATCCTCCGTAAACTTTTGTCCAATATTCTCATAACCCACTACTTTACCATTGACATGAATGGTTTCACCTTTCCCCTTTCCCGGGGCTAACCGGCCAATGGCAGATATGGCGAGTGGGAAAATAACTGCGCAGAGAACGATCATCACCAGCGTGACGCGTACTGATATACTTAAATTCTTTTTCATTTTTTGTTTTACTTTTTTACATGAAGAGTCCTAAAAACAGGTCGATCACTTTAATACCTATAAATGGAACGACCACACCACCAAGTCCATAAATCAACAGGTTACGCCTTAACAACGCGGATGCACCGATTGGTTTATAGGCCACTCCCTTCAGTGCCAGCGGAATCAGCAGGGGAATAATGAGCGCGTTAAAAATCACGGCCGACAGGATCGCGGACTCCGGGCTTGCCAGACCCATTATATTCATCGCCTGCAGGGAAGGGATGGAGGCAATAAATAAAGCCGGAACAATGGCGAAATACTTGGCAACATCATTAGCGATCGAGAAGGTAGTGAGGGTACCCCTCGTAATCAGCAACTGTTTGCCTATCTCCACAATCTCGATCAGCTTGGTCGGATCATTATCAAGATCGACCATGTTGCCTGCTTCTTTTGCAGCCTGTGTACCACTGTTCATGGCAACACCCACATCGGCCTGGGCAAGGGCCGGGGCATCATTGGTACCGTCGCCCATCATAGCCACCAGTTTACCTGCTGCCTGTTCTTTCCTGATATAATTCATTTTATCTTCTGGCCTGGCTTCTGCAATAAAGTCGTCCACACCTGCTTTTTCAGCGATGTATTTTGCAGTAAGGGGGTTATCACCGGTTACCATCACCGTTTTGACACCCATTTTACGCAGGCGCTCAAAACGTTCCTGGATCCCCGGTTTGATAATATCCTGCAACTCAATCACGCCCTTGATTTCATTGCTGACCGATACCACCAGTGGTGTACCGCCATTACCGGAAATCTTTTTCACCTGCGTTTCGGTTTCAGCCGGAACTGTATATCCTGCTTGCACAGCCATGGAACGGATTGAATCAAAAGCCCCTTTGCGGATTTCCACACCAGTCGGAAGTTTAACACCACTGCTTCTTGTTTCTGCGGTGAACCTGATAAACTCCATTCCTGACTCAGGCTGAGCGGTTACACCTTCCTGGCTGGCAAGTTCAATGATCGAGCGACCTTCCGGTGTTTCATCAGCCAGGGAACTCAGTACGGTAAAACCAACGAACTCTTTTGCATTCACTCCCGGTGCCGGGTAAAAACTGGTTGCCTTGCGGTTACCAATAGTGATGGTACCGGTCTTATCCAGCAGCAACACATCGATGTCGCCCGCAGTTTCAACTGCTTTACCACTTTTTGCAATCACGTTTGCCCGCAGGGCGCGATCCATTCCGGCAATACCGATCGCTGACAACAAACCACCGATGGTGGTGGGAATCAGACACACGAACAGCGATATAAATGCAGCGATGGTGATGGGGGTATTGGCATAGTCGGCGAAGGGTTTCAGTGTAACGCAGACAATGATAAAAATCAGTGTAAAGGCAGCCAGGAGGATAGTCAGCGCAATTTCGTTGGGCGTCTTTTGCCTGGATGCGCCTTCAACCAGTGCGATCATTTTGTCGAGAAATGATTCACCCGGCTGGGTGGTTACCCTGACGACGATGCGATCACTCAGCACTTTGGTACCACCGGTTACGGAAGACTTATCCCCGCCCGACTCGCGGATCACCGGAGCCGATTCGCCGGTAATGGCCGACTCGTCGATAGTGGCAATCCCCTGCACAATCTCGCCATCCATTGGTATGGTATCACCTGCTTCACAGACAAAACATTCGCCCATTTTTAAAGCAGATGACGCCACCGTTGTGATGTCTCCACCAAAACCTGCAGCTGTGTCATTCAATTTTTTAGCAGGTGTTTCTTCGCGGGTGCGGCGCAAACTCTCCGCCTGTGCCTTCCCCCTTGCTTCGGCCAGGGCCTCTGCAAAATTCGCGAAGAGCACCGTGAGGAACAATATTGAAAAAATGGTCATGTTATACCAGAGCTGGCCCTGGGTGAGGTCACCTGTTGCCAGTTGGACAATAACTACCGCCATCATAACGGCTGTACCAATCTCGACCGTGAACATCACGGGGTTTTTAACCATGGCCCTGGGGTGCAGCTTGACGAAGGACTGTTTAACAGCTGTTCCAAG
>SDZZ01000255.1 GCA_004173255.1 Chitinophagaceae bacterium
CTATATCTGTTATGCAACCGGGAATAATCCGTATGGCCCCTTCACGTACCGGGGCCGGATTCTCAACCCGGTAGTGGGATGGACCTCGCATCATTCCATCTGCAAATTCAATGGACAATGGTACCTGTTTTACCACGACTCCAGCCTTTCGAAAGGCATTACGCATCTGCGAAGCGTAAAGATGACCAGGCTTGTCCACCGCCAGGACGGTGACATCGAACCCATCGAACCCTATTCAAAATAACCAGCCAACCCACCAACCGATCACAGTTCCTGTTTTATAAAACCCGACTACTATGCGTAAGATTTTCTTTTGTTTTGGACTTTTTTTCGCGATGGCCGTGCTCCGCGCGCAGGATTATAAAACATATCCCATGTGGAATCCCGCCCTGCCAACAACCCAACGGGTCCACGATGTGATTTCCAGGCTTACGCTGGAAGAAAAAGTTGCCCAGATGCTGAACACCACGCCTGCCATACCCCGGCTCGGCATCCTTGCCTATGACTGGTGGAATGAAGTACTGCACGGTGTGGCACGTACCCCCTTCCGTACTACGGTATTCCCCCAGGCCATCGGGATGGCCGCCACATGGGACACCAACGCGCTGTTCACCATGGCCGATTATTCGGCACTCGAGGGCAGGGCTATCCAGAACAAGGCCATAGAACAGGGACGCACCGGTGAACGATATGTTGGCCTCACCTACTGGACACCCAACATCAATATTTTCCGCGACCCACGCTGGGGACGCGGGCAGGAAACCTACGGTGAAGATCCATTCCTCACATCTATGCTGGCCCGTTCCTTTGTACGGGGTCTCCAGGGTGAGGATCCCAAATACCTGAAAGCCGCCGCATGCGCCAAACATTTTGCCGTGCACAGCGGCCCTGAACCATCGCGGCATGCCGACAATTTTAACCCAACTACCTATGACCTGTGGGACACGTACCTGCCGGCGTTCAGGACACTGGTGGTAGATGCAAAAGTGGAAGGTGTGATGTGTGCATACAATGCAGTCAATAGCCAGCCCTGTTGCGGCAATGACATGCTGATGAATGATATATTACGCACGCAATGGAAGTTTGCCGGATATGTTACGTCCGATTGCTGGGCCATCGATGACTTTTTCCGTTACCACAAAACGCATCCGGATGCCACCAGTTCGGCCATCGATGCGGTGATGCATGGAACGGATGTGGAATGCGGACAATCCGTTTACACCACACTGCTCGACGCAGTCCGCAAAGGACTGATCAACGAGCAGTACCTCGATAAATCCCTCGAAAGGTTGTTCACAACGCGCTACAAACTCGGCATGTTTGATCCGGCATCCATGGTCAAATACGCGCAGACACCCGCGTCTGTTCTCGAGAGCCCTTCGCACCAGGCACACGCACTGAAGATGGCACGCGAGTCAATCGTGTTGATGAAAAATGAAACTAAAACTTTACCGCTGAAAAAATCAATCAGGAAAATTGCGGTGGTCGGACCAAACGCCGACAACCGGATCTCGGTGCTTGGTAATTACAACGGCACGCCCTCCAGGATTACCACCGTGCTTGCAGGCATACAGGAGAAGCTGGGCCCGGGAACAGAAGTGATATTTGAGAAGGGCATCAACTTTACCAACGACACATTGCTGAAGTACACCGACCTGCGCAAAGCTTTTTCTGCCGCAGGCAAAACCGGTTTCGTGGCTGAATACTTCAACAACCGTGAATTGAAAGGGGAACCATTCCTGACCAGACCGGAAGAGCAGGTGGAACATAACTGGCAACGGGGAGATATAATCGGCAACGGGGTAACCGCTGTTAATTTTTCCGCCCGGTATACTGCGGTGTTTACCGCAACCGAAACGGGAAGTTTACAGCTGGAAGTCGATGCCGATGATGGATACCGGTTGTTCGTTGATGGCAAACAGGTACTGGACGCCTGGACCCGCAATCGCTGGGGGGCCAAGACTTACAGGCTGGACACCAGAAAAGACAGCAGCTACCAGGTGAAACTGGAATACTGGCAGGGCGATGAAAATGCAAACGTAACGCTGCGGACCGGTCAGTTACAGAAAACGGACCTGACCGCGCTTGCTGCAAAACTTGCAGAAGCCGACGTAATTGTTTTTGCCGGTGGCATCTCCCCACAACTGGAAGGCGAGGAAATGCCGGTGAACGCACCGGGTTTCAACGGAGGTGACCGCACCTCCATCCTGCTGCCAGCCATACAGACCGACCTTCTCAAAGCCTTAAAGGCTACAGGCAAACCGGTAGTCTTTGTAATGATGACCGGCAGTGCAATCGCGATGCCCTGGGAAGCGGAGAACATACCGGCTATTGTGAATGCATGGTATGGTGGACAAAGTGCAGGTACTGCTATTGCAGACGTACTGTTTGGCGACTACAACCCGGCCGGCCGTTTGCCAGTCACCTTTTACGATAATGATAACGACCTTCCCGGGTTCAGCAATTACTCGATGGAAGGACGCACCTACCGCTATTTTAAAGGCCACACCCGGTTTCCATTTGGATATGGCCTCAGTTACACCAGCTTCCGGTACGGATCAATGAAGCTGCCGGGCAAACTGAAAACCGGCAAAGATCTTACCATCAGCTACAGCCTCACCAATACCGGCAGCAAGGATGGTGAAGAAGTGATGCAGTTGTATGTATCACATCCCGACGCCAAAGGCAAGGCCCCGCTGAAAGCATTAAAAGGTTTCAAACGGGTATTCCTTCGCGCAGGTGAAACAAAATCATTCAGCTTTAAATTATCAGCCGCGGATCTCTCCCTGGTCAGTGAACAGGATGGTACATTGTACCAACCAAAAGGAAAAACAGTGATCAGTATTGGTGGCGGTCAGCCTGGTACGGCTGCGACTACATCAGGTAGTGTGCTTTCCCAATCGGTGGTTATTGAATAAAAAAAAGTCCGTGCGGATTTACCAGGCAATCATGTCGTAATCGCGGACAAAACCGGTCACATTGCTGAACATACTGAACTCATCGGCCTTATGGATGCCCAGGATTACCAGGGCATCCATGCCGGCACGGTGGGCTGACTCTACCCCTTTTGGTACATCTTCGAATACCAGGCAATCCACGGGGTCAATTCCAAGTTGTTCCGCACAACGGCTGAATGTTTCGGGATCGGGTTTGCTGCTGGTCACATCTTCTGCACTGACAATGGCGTCGAAGTAGTGCCGGATACCAAGTCCATCCAGCACGAAATCGATATTGAAGCGGATGGCGGCAGAACCAATTGCCATTTTAATACCTGCAGCTTTGGCTTTTTCAAGTGTGCGATCAAGCCCTCGTATCAGTTTCAGATGGGGCCTGAACTCCGACTGGTAGGCCTTTTCCTTGGCCAGGCTCATTTCGTTTTTTTCAGACTCGTTAAACCTGCCAGGAAAAATCCGTTCAAGCAGTTCGTGATTTTTTCCATAACACTCATTTTTCACACGGTCACGTGTCAATCCGGCACCAAGCTTATTTACAATTCCGTACCAGGCATCAATATGGTAATCCATGTCGTCGATCATGGTACCGTTGAGGTCGAACAGGAATGCTTTGTATTCCAACATCAATTTCTTACAAGATATAATTTTATTGGACAGATAACCTGTAAACCGTTTCCGACTGATAGGTCTGGCCTGGCTGCAGGATAGTGTTCGGGAAACCGGGCTTATTCGGCGAATCGGGAAAATGCTGCGTTTCGAGGCATAATGCACTGTGTTTTGTAATCAGGCTGCCAGCTGCAGTTTTAAATTTACCATCCAGGAAATTGCCGCTATAGAACTGGATCCCAGGTTCAGTGGTCATCACTTCCAGTTTCCTGCCGCTTGCAGCATCAGTGAGTTCAGCCACTTTAACCAGTTTGCCCCCTTTCGAATTCAGTACCCAGTTGTGATCATAACCACCTTTCACCTGTTCAATCCGCTCGCCGATTTTATGGGCTGCGCGGAAATCAAAGGGGGTTCCTTCTACCGGTGCTATCACCCCGGTTGGTATCAGGGTTGCACTTACGGGGGTATACGAGTCGGCATTAATAGTAAGGGAATGATCGAGCACCAGGTTTTTTACATCGCCTGTCAGGTTGAAGTAAGCATGGTTGGTGAGGTTGACCGGTGTAGCCTTGTCGGTAACCGCCTCATAATTTATCCTGATTTCATTTTCATCGGTCAGCGTATACCGGACGCTCACCTTCAGGTTTCCCGGGAAACCCTGGTCTCCGTCGGCACTGACCATTGAGAAAGTAACAGATGGCCTGGTGCTGTCTGGTATTGCTGCGTCCCATACCATTTTATCAAATCCTTTGATGCCGCCGTGCAGCGTGTTGGGACCATCGTTGGCAGGCAGGGTATATTTTTTACCATCGAGGGTAAACGACGCTCCTCCGATCCTGTTTCCGTAACGCCCGATGATGGCGCCGAAATATGGAGGACGGCTAAGGAACTGTTCCAGTGTGGACGGGCCGGCGAGGATGGACGACCGTACACCCGACCGGTCCGCAGAAGTCCATGACACCAGCGTACCTCCGTAACTGGTTATGGATACGGAGTCGCCCTTCTGGTTAACCAGCGTAAACAATTGCACTTTCCTGCCGTCTGTTTCGCCCCAGGGCATGGCCGAAACATGATTTACCGTTTGTGCAGCCGATGTATTCATTGTATTGGTTTTAGTTCCATTGTCGTTGCAGGCTGCAATGGCAATTGTTATGAAAAAGGCGGTAATGGTTTGATTCATGATAACATGTTTTATGGGAATTTATTTCCGTGAGGACTTTTTAAGGTCCTGTGGTTTATTTACAAAATGAAGGAATGAATTCAGGTTGGCAGTGTACTTCCTGGTGTTCACCTTATAATAATAAGCGCCTTTTTTTGAGCCTGCCCGGTCTTTTTCATCGAGCCTGGTCAGCAACAGGGTCGAATTGATTTTACGGGTAAAATTGCCACTGTCGAATGAACTGTTGTAAACGCTTTCATACAAGCCCTGCAACTGGGGAATGGTAAACTTATCCGGCAGCAACTCGAACAACAGCGGGTGCTGTGCTGCCTTGTACCGGAGATGTTTCCTTGCCATGTCAACCATTTCCGCGTGGTCGAAAATGAGATCGGGAACATGGTTGATCGAAAACCACTGCGGATGGTAGTCTTCGCTCAGTTGTTGCCGGTAGGCCTGCAGGTCAATCAGCGCAAAGTAGGCCACGGAGATGGTCCGCTCCTGCGTATCCCGGTTAATGGCACTGAAAGTATGCAGTTGTTCGAGGTACATCCCTTCCAGCCCGGTGAGGCTGTTCAGCACCCGCCTGGCAGCTTCATCCGTCGATTCCTTTGCCCCTACAAAACCTCCCACAAGGCTCCACTTCCCTTTCATCGGGCTGAATCCCCGCTTGATGACCAGGAGTTTTAATTCCTCGCCATCGTACCCGAAAATGATACAGTCTACCGCAAGCAGGAATCTTGACTGCTGTGAATATTTTCTCATTTATACCTCTTCATTTGTCCACAAAATAACGATTCGCCCCGTTGTTACCAGAAGCGGATATACAATGCGGAGATGATCATCAGGGTAACCACAATCAGCACGATGGTGCTGTTGGAAACTTTGAACATTCCTTTGTCAAGGATGAAGGCTTTCGGATTCACCTTCGGACCTGCAAGGCTGATCAGGATCATCACAATCATGGTGAACAGGAATGCCAGTCCCATACAGATCAGGAACGGAATTTCCCAGGTGCCATCGCCCTTTGGATAGGCGGTGTACAGGAATGTTTCATGACCAAGAACGGCCGGTGCATATTCATTGAAGAAAACCGAAAGTGCAAAACCGGTGATTACACCGGCAATGGCAGCCGATCCGGTTGTCCTTTTCCAGAACATACCGAGGATGAACATGGCAAACACGCCCGGGCTGATGAAGCCGGTATATTTTTGTATAAAGGTGAAGCCACCTGCGCCACCGATACCCAACAGGTCATCCCAGGTAAAGGCAATGGCCAGCAGCATGGCGATCAGCACCACCACTTTTCCGATGCCGACCATGTTCTTTTCGGTCGCGTTTTTATTTACGTACTTATGATAGATATCCAGCGTGAAAATAGTTGATATACTGTTGGCCTTGCCCGCAAGGGAGGCAACGATGGCTGCCGTCAGTGCGGCAATTGACAGGCCTTTCAGGCCTTCGGGAAGAAAACCCAGGATGGCCGAGTAAGCACCATCCATGCCACCCACCAGGTTGGGCAGGTGGCCGTTTTTGTAAAGGACGTAAGCAGCAATACCCGGGAGCATGACAATGACCGGCATCATCAGCTTGAGCAGTCCTGCAAAAAGGATCCCGGTACGGGCTGTCTGGAGATCCGCACCCAGCGCGCGTTGCGTAATGTACTGGTTACAGCCCCAGTAGTTGAGGTTTACGATCCACTGTCCGGCAAAATACATCGCGATGCCAGGCAGGATCAGGTATTTGTCAATTTCAAGTTGGGTTGAACCGGGGCCGGGTTTGGGTATGATCATTTCGAAATGTTCCGGTGCATCTTTCAGCAACATGTTGAATCCAGCCAGTGC
>SDZZ01000774.1 GCA_004173255.1 Chitinophagaceae bacterium
ACCCGTAAGCATTACCGGCCAGGGTGGCGGTACTTTCAGCAGTACGGGCGGACTTGTTATTGATCCGGTAACCGGAACGGTCAACCTGACTTCGAGCGCAGCGGGTACCTACACCGTTACCTACAGCTTTACCAATGGCACCTGCCCCAATGCTGTAACAACTTCTGTTACCATCATTGACGTACCGTTACTGGTGATCCATGACCCGGCTCCTGTATGTGCCCCGTCCACCATCGATCTTACGGATGCGGCCGTTACTGCCGGAAGTGAAACAGGTCTTGTGTTCTCTTACTACACAGATGCCGGCAGTAACGGCAGCATCAGTAAGATCGATGGTGGACGGGGCACATACAGGTGCCGGGTCATGGATCACCAGTAACGGTACGTCAATGATAGTAACAGAAGTTGTTACAGCATTGGGGCAGGTGCCATTGGTAAAGCTGTAGGTAACGGTGTAGGTGCCCGCTGCGCTCGAGGTCAGGTTGACCGTTCCGGTTACCGGATCAATAACAAGTCCGCCCGTACTGCTGAAAGTACCGCCACCCTGGCCGGTAATGCTTACGGGTACTGATCCCATGCGGCAGAACGGCCCGCCGCTGTAACTGATACTGGCAACAGGCTGCGGGTTGATGGTAACAGTCACCGGTGCAATGACGGTACATCCGGCAATGGAAGTGGCCATGATATAGTAAGTGCCTGAAACGCTTACTGCGGAGGGGTTGGAGAGCACACTGGTTGCCGCTGCATCCGTGAAATAAGTATAGGTAAGCCCTGTACTGCTGCCAGCTGTTACAGCAGGTGCAGTGAGGTCAGCAGTTGCCGGCGCGCAAACGGCTGCCGGTTGGTGAACCTGGAGAACAGGCTGGTTCACCTTATCCCCGTTGTATGGAATAACGGTTGAAGTTTGAGTGGTGACAACGATCTCGGTGACCGGGCACGCAACACCGGTCGACGAACATACCGCGCCTGAACTGTAGCGCCCGGGACGAACCCAGGGCCCAAACATCAAACTTAGGCTTGTTTGCCAAAGTGTACCATTTAATGTAGCTATCGTTCCCCTGGTTATACGCATAACCAAGTATATAGCGCGAATCGGATTTTAATACAGTATCAATGCTTTTGAAATTTTCGCCCGACAGATATAAAAATAAAGAGGCGCCCCCAAAGAACAGGATGAAAGGAAAAAGAAATAGCAGGGTTTGTAAAATAAATCTTTTCATGCTTAAAACTGGAAATAAATAAACTGTTCTTCCGGACCTGAAAAATAGAAAATAGAGAAGCCAATTAAATAATATATCGCCCACCGAATAAGCTTAGGCCATTTAAGCCACATGCCTTCAATAGCGTAATTCTGCTCCCGGCC
>SDZZ01000256.1 GCA_004173255.1 Chitinophagaceae bacterium
CTTCACTGACGGTGAAACACCCGGAATATGCGCTGCTTGCCAGCCGTATTGCGGTGAGTAACCTGCACAAGAATACCATCAAGAGTTTCTCCGAAACCATGGAGCTGCTGTACTACTGCACCGATTCAAAAACCGGCAAACACCTTCCGCTGCTGGCCGATGACGTGCGCAAGATCATCCAGGACAATGCTGAACTGCTGGATTCAACCATTATCTATGACCGTGACTACGGATTCGATTATTTTGGTTTTAAAACACTGGAAAAGTCGTACCTGCTGAAGCTGAATAATAAAATCGCTGAACGCCCGCAGCATATGTTTATGCGGGTGGCCATTGGCATCCATAAAGAAGATATTGATGCAGCCATCAAAACTTATCACCTGATGAGTGAAAGATGGTTTACGCATGCAACGCCTACGCTGTTCAATGCCGGTACGCCGAAACCACAGATGTCTTCCTGCTTCCTGCTTACTATGAAAGAGGACAGCATCGATGGTATCTATGACACCCTGAAACAAACGGCAAAAATTTCGCAGAGTGCAGGCGGTATTGGCCTGGCTATCCATGGCATCCGCGCTACCGGCTCTTATATCGGTGGTACCAACGGAACCAGCAACGGAATCATCCCCATGCTCCGTGTTTACAACGACACGGCTCGTTACGTAGACCAGGGTGGTGGCAAACGCAAAGGCGCATTCGCTGTTTACCTGGAGCCATGGCATGCTGATGTTTTCGAATTCCTTGACCTGCGTAAAAACCACGGTAAGGAAGAAATGCGTGCCCGTGACCTGTTCTATGCCCTCTGGATCCCCGACCTGTTTATGAAACGCGTGGAAGAAGATGGCGAATGGAGCCTGTTCTGCCCCAATGAAGCACCGGGACTGCACCTTTGCCATGGCGAAGAGTTTGAAGCGCTGTACCACAAGTATGAAGCAGAAGGCCGTGCAAGAAGGAAAGTGAAAGCACAGGAACTCTGGTTCGCGGTACTGGACGCACAGATTGAAACTGGAACCCCTTACCTGCTGTATAAAGATGCGGCCAACCGCAAGAGCAACCAGCAGAACCTGGGTACCATCCAGAGCTCCAACCTGTGTACCGAGATCATTGAGTACACCGCACCGGATGAGATCGCGGTTTGTAACCTGGCCTCCCTTGCCCTGCCCCGTTATGTGGTAAATGGCAGGTTTGACCATGACAAATTATATGAAGTAACGTATGAGGCAACCAAAAACCTCAACAAGATCATTGATAATAACTACTACCCGGTAGTTGAGGCAGAGAACTCGAACCTGCGCCACCGTCCGATCGGACTTGGTGTACAGGGCCTGGCAGATGCCTTTATCCTGATGCGTCTTCCTTTTGAAAGTGAAGAAGCTCGCCAGCTGAACAAGGAAATCTTTGAAACCATCTACTTTGCCGCAATGACTGCAAGTAAAGACCTGGCGAAACTGCAGGGTCCTTATGAAAGTTATGCGGGTTCACCGGTATCCAAGGGTGTTTTCCAGTTTGACATGTGGGGTGTTGAGCCAAGCATGCGCTGGGACTGGTACACACTGAAAGCAGAAGTGATCAAACATGGTGTACGTAACTCGCTGCTGGTAGCGCCGATGCCTACCGCATCTACTTCACAGATCCTGGGTAACAACGAATGTTTTGAACCGTATACCTCGAACATCTATGTTCGTCGCGTATTGAGCGGTGAATTTGTGATAGTCAACAAGCACCTGCTGAAAGACCTCGTTGAACTGAACCTGTGGAACGATGATATGAAGAACCAGATCATGTCTCACAACGGTTCGATCCAGAAGATCGATGCCATCCCTGACCCGATCAAAGAAATCTACAAAACGGTGTGGGAGATCAAACAACGCGCTATCATCGATATGGCAGCGGATCGCGGGGCATACATCTGCCAGTCGCAATCGCTCAACCTCTTCGTTGACCAGCCTACTACCGGCAAACTGACCTCCATGCATTTTTATGGATGGAAAAAAGGTCTCAAAACCGGTATGTATTACCTGCGTACCAAGGCGGCTACACAGGCGGTGCAGTTCACCGTTGAAAAACAAGGGGGCAAAACCGCTGACCCGCTGATCGACAAACAGTCGCAGACTGCAGTACTGGTTCCAACCATGACTGCCGCTGCACCGGCAATGACCGCCGCGCCTGAGATCACGGTAGCACCAATCAGTAATTCGGACCAGCAATTTGAAACCGGCGCTTCCTGCACTATGGAAGATGGCTGTGTGAGCTGCGGATCATAAACTTGTTACTCGGACGGTAACTTTGATGACCATGAGGTCTGGCTGATAGCCAGACCTCATTTTTTTTGTACTTATCGGGCTTTGTAGTTGGGAGCCTTCAAAAAAAGCAATAAAAAATCCCGCTCTCCTGGGAGAGCGGGACTTCAACCTGTTAAGCTACTAGCTTTGTGATTGATGGGTCATAGACGGGGCATTTATTTACGCCCAGGCGTCCATTTATTTTGGGTGCTTATTTCGTCCAGGTATTATTCTCCGGACGCAGGTCAGGTAATACCTTATCGGGATCGATCACCACTTTGATAATTTCTTCTTTCGTCGGCACGGCAAACTTCCATACCCCGGTGCTCTGCCAGATTTCAACAGGCAACACCTTGCGGGCAGTTACATTCGATGCAGTAGTGTATTCCACTGTAACCGGCATCGCCATCTTTTCCAGGTTGGCAATGGTAATGAGCGCGCCATTGGCAGGTACATTCTTCACATACTCTACCTTGGTAACGGCCTGGTCGAGCAGGTACGTTTCGATAAACACACTCTTCCAGAACCAGGCAAGGTCTTCACCCGCACCGTTTTCGATACTGCGGAAGAAGTCGGTCGGTGTCGGATGTTTGAACGACCAGTTTTTGATGTACTGGCGGAAGGCAAAATCAAACCGGTCTTCGCCCAGTACCACATCACGCAGCAATCCGAGGGCAAAACCTGGTTTCGAGTAAAGAAGCGTACCGATATTCCTTTCCATCATGGCATCCGGGGTATTCAGCACCGACTCCATACCGGAACGGAACATACCACTCTTGTGCGCACTGCGTTTTGGCGAATTGTATTCACCGTTATTGAAATCCGCAGCAGCAATACCGTTGATGAACGTATTGAAACCTTCATCCATCCAGCCATACCTTCTTTCGTTGCTACCCACAATCATCGGGAACCACGTGTGGCCAAATTCATGGTCAGTTACACCGAAGAGACCGGCAGTGCGTGCATTGGCACTACAGAACACGATACCCGGATACTCCATACCACCGATATTCGATGCCACGTTTACGGCAGAATAATAGGGGTAAGGGAACCATCTTTTCGAGTAATTTTCAATAGAGCCTTTTGTGTATTCAGTTCCGCGGCCCCAGCCACGCGCACCACCCGCTTCTGCAGGATACACCGACATGGCCAGTCCTTTTTTATTATCGGGCAGGTTCATTCTTGCAGCATCCCATACAAAGGCCTTTGATGCCGCCCATGCAAAGTCACGCGAATTCTGGATTTTGAATTTCCAGGTCAGGGTTGGTTTCGAAGGCCGTGATGCCGGATCAAGTACTTCCGCGCTATCACGTATCATCACCGTTGCATCGCTCTGTTTGGCTTTGTTGTAACGGGCCAGCTGGGTGGCGGTGAGTACGTCGGCCGGATTCTGCAGTTCGCCCGAAGCTGCAACAATCATGGTTGCAGGCGCAGTGATGCTTACATCAAAGTCACCGTACTCGCAATAAAATTCACTGGCTCCCAGGTAGGGATCCGTATTCCATCCGCGAACGTCGTCAAACACGCACATGCGGGGAAACCACTGTGCAATGGCGAAGATGTTTCCGTTTTTGGTGGCAAGGATCCCGGTACGGTCTGCCCCATAGTCAGGCACCGTATAAGAATATTCAATCTTCAGTTTAAGCGCACCGGTTTTTGCTGCGATAGCCTTTGCCAGGCGAACCTGCATGCGGGTATCGGTTACCACATAGATGCCTTCCGTTTCCTTGGTGCCTTCCATCACCTTTACCGATTTGATCTTGTAACCACCATCGAAGGGATTCGCCGCGTCGCCGTAACGGCTGCGACCTGTTGCCGGCATCTTTGCCTGGCCGCGGGAAGCGGGGTTGAACAGGTTCTGGTCCAGCTGCAGCCACACATAGGGAAGCTGGAGCGGACTGTTATTCTTATAAGAGATCACCACGGTGGAAGTAACTTCCTTGGTGGTCTCGTTGAGGTTTGCATTGATCTGGTAATCCACCCTGTTCTGCCAGTAGGCCGGACCGGGTTCACCGGTTGCTGCCCGGTACTCGTTGCCATTCTGCGTGTAAAAAAGGGGAGAAAATAAATTATGCGAATCATACTTGCTACTGTCTGACTGGGCACCGGCGGACAATACGCCACCCAGGAGCCAGCCTGCTACCAAAAACCTTTTTGCCATCATATTTTAAAAAATTTTAAATCGCGACCTGTTCAGGTCGTGGGAATAGAAGATTCGGGGCCGTCGTCCCCTTGCCGCGAAGTTATTTTGTTTTGGAACACGGGCGAACACAAAAAACTCCCGACTTGGCCGGAGCTCTATTATCGTGTCAGTCGGGCCTGTTTACCAGGAAAAAACATTAATTCACCCCATTACGGCTGCGCCGGTTTGCGACCATTCAGTCACGCGGGCAGCAGGGACGCCCTGAGGGGCACAACTGGTCGTGGTAGTTCAGATTCCTATCATAGCCTTACGTCAGATACGTTTGCCACCAGTGGTCAGGCGAGCAGCAGGATGACCTTGTGCGGGAGACATCAACAAGGAAAAAAGTTAACGGAAAAGGAGTTCACAGGGTTTAAGGCCCGTGTGCTTTTTAAATGCCGTGGAAAAATGGGAGATCGAAGAATAACCGAGCATCATGGAAACTTCCGTTACGCTCTGCCCCTTTTCATACAACAGGTATTTGGCGTGTTCCATGCGCTGGCTCTGGTAAAATTCAAAGATGGTGGTACCGAACATTTCCTTGAACCCTTTTTTCAGGTAACATTCGTTCATGGCCACCTTGCGGCTGAGTTCCTTGATGGTGATGGGTTCACCGATATGATCAATCAGCACTTCACGGGCCTTATTGATTTTGTCGCGGTCAGCTTCGTTTGCCAGGAATTTACAACTGATGGTATTGATTTCCTTTTCACCGCTGATGCAGTCAAGGCTGTGCAGCAGCAGCATCTGGATCTGCGCGTTTACAAAGATATTCTCCAGCGATTCGGTGTACGGGTTGTTGAGCATCGCTTCCAGCACCATCCTCGATTTACCACAAAGACTCAGCTGGCGGGTGAACGAAGTGGTGCGCCGGAAAGCGAGTACGTCATCGCCCGACTGGCTTTCGGAAATGTTGCGGGGCTTTACAAACTGCGACAGGTGGTCGGGGGTAAACCGGAAACTGAGCAGGTCGACACTCTCCTGTTTGACCTGGCAGTCTTTGCTCAGGTTGATGCGGCATTTATCACAACCGGTTTCCTTGTTGCGGCAATAGATATTGCCGTTGACACAGAATTTAAGTTCCAGGTAGCTTTCTGCCTTACCGTCCTTTTCGTAATGGTAAACCATCATACCCGTGTCTTCCATGTTCCAGACCGGGTCGCGGCGATAACGGCGGATGGCATACTGCACTGTTCCCGGCACCTGCTGTTCCTTCTCCTGGAGAATGGACAGCTGCTCCTGCCGGGGAGCCTTCTTATAAGCTAAAGTCAGTATGTCGGCGTTATCGTACATCGTGTGCAAATTTACAGGTGCAGCACGGAATTGCAAGTAGTCTGTCTGTCATTTAATCGGTTAAACAGGCTGGCTATCCTGCCGGATAGTATGCAGACCGGCGACCTAAAACGCTGGAACCTATTACCGATGGGGGTTTTCGGCCCCTGTTCCGCCCATACAAAAAAACTTTCATTTTACACGTGAACAATTACCTTTGCACGTCACGTTGAAAACGTGGCTTTTTTATACAACGGCATGATTCACCCCCATACATATATTCACCCGAACGCCAGGCTGGCGACTAACGTCAAGATCGATCCATTCACGGTGATCCACCAGGATGTGGAAATCGGCAACGGTACCTGGATCGGATCCAATGTGACCATCATGGAAGGCGCCCGCATCGGCAAAAACTGCCGGATCTTCCCGGGAGCGGTGATTGCAGCAATCCCGCAGGATTTGAAGTTCCAGGGGGAATATTCAACTGTGGAAATCGGTGATAATACAACCATCCGTGAGTTTGTAACGGTGAACCGGGGTACAAAAGACCGCGAAAAACGGTGATCGGCAACAATTGCCTGATCCAGGCGTACTGCCACATTGCACATGATTGCATTGTGGGTGACAACTGTGTCATGAGCAATAACACACAGGTAGCGGGTCACGTAATGATCGGCGACTGGGCCATACTTGGTGGCATGTGTGCAGTTCACCAGTTTGTCCGCATTGGCGCGCACTCCTTTGTAAGTGGTGGTTCGCTGGTCGGAAAAGACGTACCACCCTATATCAAGGCGGGCCGCACGCCCCTGAG
>SDZZ01000257.1 GCA_004173255.1 Chitinophagaceae bacterium
GTTATTCGTGCGGTAACCAAAAAATGTGGAAGCCTTTGAGTAATCAAGTTCCGCCGTCCACAAGCGGATAAAGTCGGTCGAAACATCTTTATGTGCCGAAACGAATTGGCTGAAAATCCGTTTCCGTTCATCCGTGATCCTGTTTATATAATTATACGACCTCATAGGTAAGGTGTCACCATAAAAAGACTGGATGCTGTCATAGTCTGGCATTGTTAGTTCCCTGTTGTCGGCAGCGCCCTTGCCGCTCACCGTAAAGTGACCGTCCTTGTCAAAAACGAACCTGGGCTGGTAACCGGGAACAAGAATCAAAGGAAGCATGATGCTCTTGTCGCCGCTTGTGTCGTTAATCTGCAGGTAAGCCATTTCGGGACCGGTAATACTAACTGGCACTTCAAATTTTCCCGAAGCGGTGAACGAACCTTCCACATACGTTCCTTCCAGTGAGCCAAACATAAAACCCATCGAAGGGCGGTAAACCTGCACTTCCTGGTAAGTGCCGGGAACAATGTTACCCGACACCGTCACTGTCTGGGCAGTGGAATACAGCACGGGAAATAACAGGGCAATCAGCAATGGCTTTCTCATGTAGTTGGTTTGAGCTTGTAATCTAACTTTTTCCTGCCGCTTTTAAATTAGCTTCGGGATTGCGATCTGTTAAAAAATAAACTGGTGTTATGAAAGAAATTTGCCACCTAACCTTGACCCTTACACCGCAGTGGTTACGAAGGCAATTTCCTGAATGCGTCGGAAATGATCCTGCGACTGATGACGATGGGAAATGAGCGGGCTGAGTTCATCCATGGACAAAAAGGTATGCGAAGTAATGGTTCAAGACATCCGCATGCGTGGAACATTGTGGAAGAAAACGAATGTGTCAGATGGATCCTGGAGAGTTTGAAGTGACAGGAACAAAAACAGGTTATACCCGCCAACGGCGAACTATAACCTGCAGTAAATAAAATGGTCGCATGGGCAGTGACATCGTTAGCCGGTTGCGTTGATACTGCCCGCCGGGATCCAACGATCCTGCTGTTATTGCTGGGTGGTTTTTCGGTGAATGTCTGACGTTGCGGAACCCCGGTTCTGTCATAACTCCGGGCACAACGGGAATAAGTTATAAGGAAGACTGACTGTCTTCCCCCGGGTGACCACTACCTTTGGACGGATTGGGGTCTGTGTCGCCGGAATGATGAATAAATTTAAGGACCTGGATCGTTCTGGCTCCGGGACTTAGTAACTGGTCGTGTTAAATTCGCCGGCGGTCGGCCCTGGGGTAGCGGTCGGAGCGGTCCCGGGTGACTTAAACCAAAAATTCCATGCAACAACTTTTCCGGAAGACCGGTTTTACCGCACTGATAGTTTTCCTGTACCTGCAGCAGGGGCATAGCCAGACCAGCAATGCCAGCCCGGTAAAAGTAAAAGGATACAGCGCACTGGTGAACCCCTTCCTGGGTACCACCCCGCTGACCGATCCGCGCATTGTCGGATTTGTGACACCGAAAGACTGGCGGCCGTGGTCGGGGCTGACCTATCCCGGCAGCGCCCTTCCCAATGCCATGGTGCAGCTGAGTCCGATCACCGCCTGGGGTGCGGGCGCAGGTTACCAGTATGAAGACAGCAGCATTATCGGTTTCGCCCATACCAATAAAGGTCACTGGAACCTTTGCAATATTCCCATCCTCCCGGTCACCGGTGATCACCGGCCTGCTGATAAATTATATTCCCGCTTTTCCCATTCCAATGAATCGGCATCGCCCGGTTATTACCAGGTGTACCTGTCCGATTATAAAGTGAACGTGCAACTGACCTCCACGCTCCATGCAGGTTTTCATCAATACATTTTCAGCGATACAAAAAACCGAAGCATACTCTTCGACCTTGGACATGCAAATAACGGCGTCCGCAACTGGACGCTGGAAAAAACCGGCGCATCAACCGTTCAGGGCATGCAGGACGTAGGAAATGACCGTGTGTTTTTTTATGCGATCCTCAATACGGAAATCGATGCGATTGATACGGACAGGGAACATCAACGTGGTGGCCGGGCGTTGCTCCGGCTGAAAGACAATGGCAATCGCACAGTAAGCGTCCGCATCGGCATTTCCTTTGTAAGCACAGCCAATGCCAGGGAAAACCTCGACCGGGAAATTGGCACCCGCTCCTTTGATGCCATCCTTAAAAGTGCTCAGCAAACATGGGAAGGATTGTTGTCGCGCATCCAGGTAGAAGGAGGCACAGCCAAACAACGGGAACTATTTTATTCGTCGCTGTACCGCTCGTTCCTTTGGCCGGCGCTACGCAGTGATGTTAACGGCGAGTATACCGATGCAAAAAAACAGACGGCCAGATCGGATCGCAGTTATTATGAAATCCCTTCCCTCTGGGATACCTACAGGAACAATGTGGTGCTGCAGGCAATGCTTGCACCAAAGATGACATCGGATGTAATCAACTCCATGAAAGACATGGGCGACAAAACCGGATTTATCCCGACATTTTTCCATGGGGATCATGGACTATCCTACATTGCCGGATCCTACCTGCGTGGCATCGACAATTTTGATGTGGAAGGCACCTATAAGATTATGCTGAAAAATGCATTCAGTGAAAAGGGACGTCCGCATGCAAAAGAGTATATGGAAATGGGATACATTCCCGAGCCGGATATAAAAGACCCGAAAGTGGAAACAGTAGCCAGCGCGGGAGTTTCAAAAACACTCGAATATGCATACGATGACTATGCCCTGGCGCAGATGGCCAGGAAACTAGGGGACACGGCCAGCTACCGCATCCTGATGAACAGGTCCGGTAATTATAAGAACATGTTCGACCCATCTAGCCGTTTTATGCGTGGCAGGCTGGCCGACGGCTCATGGGTTACCCCATTTAATCCTGAGTTCCCCTATTATGAATACATGTACCGCGAAGCCAATGCCTGGCAGATGTCTTTCTTTGCCCCGCACGATCCGGCCGGACTGGTAAAACTTTATGGTGAAAAAAATTACGAAACCAAACTTGACTCGTTGTTTACCTATCCATGGAATCCCAACTATATAGCGCGGAACGTCGAAACCATGGTCGGGCAATACTGTCACGGAAACCAGCCGGATCATGAAGCGCCGTTTGCCTATTATTTTATCGGTAAACCAGAAAAATCGCAGAAGATGGTAGACTATATCCTGGACAGCCTGTATGGAATGGGAAAGGAAGGGCTCGACCTCAGCGGGATGGATGATGCCGGTGAAATGTCGTCCTGGTATGTGTTCTCGTCACTCGGACTGTATCCTTATGCCGCAGTGGACCCGCAATACCTGGTAACCGTTCCACTTTTCAGTAAAATTAAATGGACCATGCCCAACGGGAAAGTGGTTACCGTGAAACGCACTGGCAACAGCCGCTCACTGGGACCCGTACTCGTGAATGGAAAGCCAATCGATGGATACTTTATTCCCCATTCGTTGTTTACCTCGGGTGGTACCCTTGAGATTAAAACGAAGTGATAAGGACTTTGTCTTCCAGGAAAAAAATATTTTTTGAATCAATAGCTGGTTCCTTCATCACGCGTGACTAGTACCAATGGCAGACAGGTCCTGCCTGCCATTGAATACTTAAACTAGCATGCATATGAAAATCACCGAACGGACTGTTGTGCCCCGGCAATCATTGCCGCCCGCTGTGCAACCTTTCCGCAAACGAGCCGGCTTCCTGCTCGTTACATTGCTTTTTCTATCTTCTTTTGTTTTCGCGCAGGTAACTGTACGCGGAAAAGTCGTTAATGAATCCAACACGCCGATTGCCGGCGTATCTGTGCAGGTAAAAAATTCTCCGACCGGTACCAGTACCAATGCTGACGGTGATTTTACCGTGACCGTGCCCGCAGCTACTTCAGTGCTGGTGTTCAGCTACGTTGGTTACGCAACCATCGAACAGGCGGCAGGAGTATCCAGCGCCACCATCCAGTTGCAGCCGCAAAGTGCAAGCCTCGGTGAGGTAGTGGTGGTCGGATATGGAACCCAGCGTCGTCTATCGGTTACCGGGGCCATCGACAAAATCAATGCCTCGGCCATTGAAGGCAAACCGGTAGTGAATGTAAGCCAGGCCCTGCAGGGGGTTTCACCAAACCTGATCATCCAGCAACGGAGTTTTGAACCCGGACAGGGACTCAATATCAATATCCGCGGACTTGGAACCACTGGTAATAACGATCCGCTGATTGTAATCGACGGTATTGTGGGTGGTGATATCAACCTCCTCAATCCGAATGATATTGATAATATTTCGGTATTGAAAGACGCGGGTAGTGCGGCCATCTACGGGTCGCGTTCAGCAAATGGCGTTCTCCTGATCACCACTAAACGGGGAAGGAAAAATGAAAAGCCAAACATCACCTACAGCGGAACCTACGGAGTGACCGATCCTAAAATTGCCGCCACTCCGGTTCATGCCTGGGAAAACGCTTACTATAAAAATGAATCGCTGGTAAACTCAGGCAGGCAGCCGGTTTACAGTCCGACCGATATCCAGAACATCGCTGCCGCAGGTGACGGCGACTGGCGCCTGTCGACCATCATGAAAAATGCTGCACAGCAAACGCATAACGTCAGTATCAAAGGTGGCGGGCAAAATAACAGTTTCCTCGTGTCACTGGGGTACCTGGACCAGGACAATAACTTCATTGGGCCGGGATATGGCATCAAACGCTATAACGTCCGCCTGAGCCAGTCGACCGATATTGGTAAATTTAAACTGAGCTCAGTGTTGTCTTACGTAAGGCAGGATGGGAAAGACCATTCCTCCAGCGCATCCACACTGATCATCGATGCATCACGTGTTCCACTGCTCTATAATTTCCAGGATACAATGGGTCGTTACCTGACCAATGCCGTATCGGCCGAATTTAATCCCAAAGGAGTACTCGAAAATGGCGGATACCGTAAAAGTGATAACGATGAAATCTTCGGAAGCCTGACCGGTGAATTTGCCATCACTCCCGACCTCAAGATCCGCGGCGTGTTTGGCGGCACTGTCCGGTCAAATCACACATTTGGCCGCAGGCTTGAAATGTCTTTCTTCCCCGGTGGCCGTTACGGGCAGGATCGCGAAACATTTGATGACAACTACAAATCATTGCTGACAAACACCCAGCTGATTGCAGAGTATAAAAAACGCTTCGGGGCACATGATGTGACATTACTCGTTGGCGGTGCCAATGAATCTTTCAAGGAGCAGGCAAGTAACCTTCGCAAAACACTGACAGATCCGATCTTCGGTATTCCCACCACAGGTACCGTTGTGGATGCAGGGTCAAGGAATACCAACCAGGGCACTAAAGAGTCCAGCCTCAATTCATTTTTCGGCCGCGGTGGATATTCTTACAATGATAAATATTTCGGTGAAGTGTCCTTCCGTTTTGATGAGTCTTCCAATTTTGCCAAAGGCAACCGGTGGAGTTTCTTTCCATCAGTGAGTGCCGGATGGAGAATGACCGAAGAGTCGTTCCTCAGCAGCCTGAAAGAAAATGTAGGCGATTTCAAACTCCGCGCATCCTATGGGATCCTCGGTAACCAGAACACCGATCCATACCGGTACCAGACCAGCTATACCAGCTATACGAATGCGTACGGATTTAACAACGTTGCTGTAGGTGGTGCGGGATACCTGCTGGGCAACGCCGACCTCACCTGGGAAACATCGGCCAACCTCGATATCGGACTCGATGCGGAGCTGCTCAACCGCCGGCTATCGGTTACCCTGGGCGCTTTTGATAAAATAACCAGCGACATCCTGGTGGCAAGGGACGATGTTCCCTTACTC
Organism: Chitinophagaceae bacterium; assembly: GCA_004173255.1. Taxonomy (GTDB): domain Bacteria; phylum Bacteroidota; class Bacteroidia; order Chitinophagales; family Chitinophagaceae; genus JBEVJC01. Next base: position 5,818 of record SDZZ01000257.1, read on the forward strand.
TTCGGGGCTGCATTCCCTGATTACAATGCGGCGGAAGTGCGCAACAGGGGATGGGAGGTAAACGTCACTTATCGTATACCCGGCAAGAACTTTTCACATACCATCAGTGCCAACCTGGCCGATAATAAAAATGAACTGCGTAAATACACCTTCAGTGCTACCGAGCAGGTAGTCAGGAGGGAAGAGTTCGAATTTGTAAGAAGGGTTGGTTTACCGATTACCGTTTACCAGGGTTACCGCCGCGATGGATATTTCCAGACGCCTGATGACGTAGCCAAATATGCCAAACCTGCCAACGCAACCGTGGTACCGGGTGATATAAAATTCAAGGATAAAAACGGCGATGGTATCATCGACGACCAGGACAAATACATTCTGGGTAACCAGTTCCCGCGATATACGTTCGGCCTGACCTACAATCTCACATTCCACAATTTCGACCTGCAACTCTTTATCCAGGGTGTGGGCCGCAGGGAACTGATGATCCGTGGTGAGCTGGTTGAGCCATTCCACGTAGGCTATTCGGGTACTATGTATACACACCAGACCGACTATTGGACGCCAACCAATCCGAATGCAGAGTATCCACGTCTGGCCGAGTCGGGCAGCCCGTCGAACCAGAATAACTACCGCACCGGTTCCGATATTTACCTGTTCGATGCAGCTTATGCCAGGTTAAAGAATGTGCAGATCGGTTACAATTTACCTGCCGCGGTGCTGCAGAAGAC
>SDZZ01000007.1 GCA_004173255.1 Chitinophagaceae bacterium
CTTCAATAGAACCAAAGCCCGCAGCATAGGCGTCTGTAAAGGGCGCCTTTTTCTCATAATCGTTATGCGAGTGCGCGTTGGCAGTGGTTGGAAAACCGGATCCTGCCCATGTAAAACCGGTCTTTGGCAACGAACTACCGTTGTCCTGCGAAAACAGGTTAACACCATTCTGTAGCAACATTAAAAGAATAAACGGGATACGAAGCATGGGTTCGATGTTTAAAAATTACTCGCCGCGTTTTGTTTAATATCCCTGGTTCTGTGTGAGGTAGCCGGGAATGTTACTTGCTGCATCGATAGCGGTGATCGGGATCGGGAACAGTCGCCTGGTCGGATCGCTGTTGGTTTTCTCTGTCCAGGTGCCTTCATATTTACCGAACCGAATCATATCGGTGCGTCGAACCATTTCCCAGTACAATTCAAAACCCCTTTCGCGATAAAGCAGGTCGAGGTCCATACTGCTCAGGGCCGGCGGCGCCGGTGTGCGGGCCGTCCTTGAAGCACGAATGGTATTTACATCACTCAATGCACCGGCTGCATCATTGGACCGGCGCAGTTTCGCTTCAGCGCGCATCAGGTAAATATCGGCGAGACGAAGGATTACGATATCAGCTTCGCCGAAATTACGACCGCTCACCGACTTACGGCTGAACTCATATTTCTCTACCCGGTAACCCGATGGATAATTACTTCCCGCCGGGGTGTAATCAACCTGCTCGGTAAAGTCAACCGGCAGGGTCGGACGGTTACGGGTATCATGGAACAATGGCCCCACTTTCATACTGCCATCTGCACAACGAAGGAACACCCCGTTCCGGCGGATCAGGCCATATTGCTGCCCGCGCAGGATACCACGGTTAATATTGAAACTGGCAGCGGGAACGCAGCTGTCGCCGGGATTACTGTAGATCGAAAGGTTTTCCTTATAAAAACGCGGATCCACTTTTGGATCCTGCGCCCCGTATGCATCCGTCCAGGTATGGTAGAAATCGGGTGTGATGGCCGGACCATCTGTTCCATTGGCACCGGTAAATTCAGGTAAAGGGAATTGGTCACCTGACAGCGAGAAATAGGCAAGCCGGTTATGACCGTTCAGGTCGGCCCGCTGGTCAATCGCAAAAATGATTTCCTTATTGGTATCATTGTCATCGTCGAAAATATCAAAGTACTCGGGTGTAAACTGGTACTTATTCGAGCTGATGATCTTATCGGTGTATTCGATCACCTTATCCATGTCTGCGTTGTCGAATGTAAACTGCGTGCCATAGATATTCCTGTACACAGCACTGTTCAGATAGAGCCGTGCCAGCAATCCCCATGCGGCCTCTTTCGAAACTCGGCCATGGGTAACGGTTGAAGAAAGGGCTGGCTCTGCAGCAAGGAGCTCGGACTTGATGTATTCCACCGCTTCCGCACCGCGGATGATCACGGAAGTAGCCGTGGGGTCTTCTTTTACAAACACAATCCCGAACAGGTCGAGTGACAGAAGGTTATAGTAAGCCCGCATTGCCCTTGCTTCGGCAAGGAACACCGGCGCTTCAGAAAAAGTGGACGTCCTGAGTGCGGTAATTGCAGTCACCGCGCGGGAAATACCTTGTGTGACCTGGTTCCAGGTATTCCGGATGTTCGGGTCAGTACTTGGAAAAGTATGCTGGTGCATGGCAATATAGATACCATTGTCGCCCCAATCGGTCCCGCCACGGTAAGGCAGGATTGCCTCATCAGTGGAAATTTCCTGAAGGGCAAAATAGTTGGTATGGGTGAAAAGCTGTGGCAGTGAAGCATAGACAGGTGTGAGTGTGCCTTCCGCAACCTGCTGTTCGGTAAGTCCGATTGCCGATGACTCGTCCAGGATCTTCTCGTTGAGTTTGGTACAGCTGGCGAAAAATGATGCAGCCATCAAAACTGCGGGTATATATTTAGTCCTCATGTTGATTCTTTAAAATGTTACATTAAATGAAAGCAGGAAACTGCGGGCCTTCGGATAACTCAGGTAGTCGATACCATAGGAGGTGAAATCATTCACATTGCGGTTAGTATTTACTTCCGGGTCGTAACCGTTATATGGAGTTACAACAAACAGGTTCTGGCCGGTGAGTGAAAGCCGCATTGCATTCACCCATTTTGACAGGCCGAGGTTTTTTGTGTTGAAACTATAACCTACACTCAGGTTATTCAGGCGGAAGAACCTGCCGTCTTTCAGGAAGCGGGACGACACCGGCGCACTGTTGGTGGTTGCCTCCTGCGGTGATTCAACTGCTTCGGGTGTCGTGTTCACGCCTTTTGCAATCAGGTTCTTGTAGAAGCCGGAATTGGCGGTGTTGTCGTAGATCTTGTTCCCGGAAATCCCGTTGAAATTTACAGCAAGGTCAAACCCTTTATAGGCCACGTTTCCATAAGCATTGAACATAGTGGTTGGCAGGGCGGAACCAAGGGCGATCCGGTCAAGGTCGTTTGAAATCCCATCACCGTTTATATCGCGGTAAACACTGAGACCATCCTGGTCGAACCCGGTAAACTCACGAAGGAAGAAGGTACCGATCGGTTCGTTGTTTACATAACCGTTGATGGTAGCTGAGGTAAGACCTGCGCCCGACGCTGATCCCGACTGGATGACGGTGTAAGGCGAGTTACGCACCCTGTTTTTGATGAAGGTCATATTACCACCAACGGAGTAGGTGAAACCGCTTGCAGTTGTGTTACGATAAAGCAGGTCGAACTCAAATCCCTTGTTGGAGATTTCCATATCACTGATGTTGGCATACGTTTCCGGAGCAGGCTGGATCGGATCCGCAGGGATTACCAGTAAAAGGATTTTGCTGCTGGTTTTGTTGAAATAATCTACCGTACCCGACAGCTTTCCACGGAACAATTCAAAATCAAGCCCGAGATCTGTTTGCTTCGATACTTCCCACTGCAGGTCGGGATTGGCCAGTCGTGAATAAATGGTACCGGCCGGATAAGCACCGGTGGGGTACAACGGATAGGTGGACGTACCCGATGTATTGGAAGTAAAAAGCGGTTGTGTTTTTTTGGAAGGGATTTCCTGGTTGCCCGTTTCACCCCATCCACCCCGAACTTTCAGCAGGTTAACGACACCTGTCGGGAAAAAATCTTCCTTGCTTACGACCCATCCTGCCGAGAAGGCGGGGAAGTAGCCGTACTTGTTGTTTTCACCAAATTTGGTTGACCCATCTGCCCGGAAGGTAGCAGTCAGGAGATAGCGGTCTTTGAACTGGTAGTTGGCCCGTGCGAAGAATGACTGCAGCTGGTTTTCAGTGGCAGATCCGGTGGGGCGGTTATCGGCCAGTGTAAGTAATTGTCCGATGCCGGGATTGTAGATCGGTTCAATACTTCCAACCGGGAAGTTATTGATACTGGTACCCCGGTCCTGGATAAAAAAGTTCTGGTAAGAGTGACCGGCCAGTACCGTGTAACGGTGTTCACCCGTTGACCCACTGTAGGTCAGGAAATTTTCTACCAGGTAGTTGCGGTTATAATTGTTAAAGGTTGCCAGACGGCCGAGCCTTGTTGGCACTGCGTTGGCGAGTGACTGGATGTCGCGTGTGCCGGTTGAATTGTCAATCCCGAAGTTGATTTTGTATACGAGTCCTTTCAGGATTGTCAGTGAACCGCTGATGTTGCCAATCACCCGGTTGATAGTGGTCAGGTCTTTTTCCAGGGCCAGCAGGGTAAGCGGATTAATACCATTCTGGAATTGGGTTGGCTTTCCGTTTTCATCATAGGCAGGAATAGTCGGGTTGGTGGACAGTGCCCCGCCGATCAGACCGCCGATATCAGGGCGAATATTAACGGTATTATTTGCACTCAGGTTCAGCTCGATCAGCAACCGGTCATCCAATGCTTTTTGTGTAACGTTCAGCCTTCCGGTGTATCGTTTCAGCTGGTTCCCTTTCAGGATCCCCTCCTGTTTCTGCATACCAACCGATGCATAATACGTGAACTTGTTGGCACCACCGGCCATTGACAGGTTGTGGTTTTGCGTAAATGCAGTGCGGGTAATTTCATCCTGCCAGTCGGTCGATCCGCCAAAGTCTTCGAGCGTACCACCAAGTGCAACCACCTGGCGTTTATACTCGGCTGCATCAAATACCGGCAGTGCGTTTGCAATGCGACTGATACCAGCAGTGACGTTATAGTTGAGGCTGCTGAATCCGGTCTTTCCTTTTTTAGTGGTCACAAGCACCACACCATTGGCACCACGGGAACCATAGATGGCAGTGGCTGATGCATCTTTTAATACATCAAAGGATTCAATGTCCTGCGGGTTGAGGAAACTGAGCGGATTAGTCGCACCACCAATTGCTGAATTATCCAGCGCAAGGCCATCCACTACATATAATGGTGTGCTTCCGGTGCGAACGCCACCTGGCCCACGGATGGTAATACCCTGGATGCCGCCGGGTTCGCCACTTACCGAAGTAACATTTACACCAGAAATTTTGCCCTGCAGCATTTCTTCCGGTGAGTTGATGATTCCTTTATTGAACTCAGCACTTTTTAACGATTTTACAGCACCGGTCAGGTCCTTTTTTGCAGTGCGGCCGTAACCCACCACCACCACTTCTTCCCCGGTGGTTGTTTTGCCTTCCGTCATGCCTACGGTTAACGTAAGTGCTTTGCCTGGTTCAACCAGATGGTTTTCCACCAGGTCGGCAAGGCCGATATAACTGAACGTGAATTGGTAGGAACCGGGCTGCAGGGCAGGTAACGTAAAGTTGCCTTTAATGTCAGTCACCGTAACGACCGCGGGAGTTCCGGTTTTGCCTTCAACCTTTACCGTGGCTCCATCCAGCGGTTCATTTGCGGAACCCTTTACCGTTCCCGACACCACCTGGCCTGCATCCTGCGCCAGCAGGGACATACAGGTACCTAGAATAAAAATGAACGAGCAAATAAATCTTCTCATAAATTAATCTTGATTGGCCGCAAAACTATCCATAACATGTCCGAAGGTTGTGAACGAAACATTACCCTTGTATTACCTAAATGTTAACGGAAATAAATTATTATTTTACAGCCCAATCATCCAACATGACAAAACCAATCCTTCGTATTCCTGCGTTGCTGCTTGTACTGCTTTGTTGTATCGAAACATTTTCGCAGGATAGTCTCCGCCGTTTCACCGACAGCTCCCGCCGGTGGGAGAATGACAGCAGCCGGCGCGATACCTCCCGGAGGAGAAACCGGGATATGTCGCTGTTTATGGACACCGCGGCGCTCACCACCAGCGATTACCAGTTAAAAATTGAGAATAACTATACGGTTCTCGAACGCATACACGATAAAAGCGAACTGGGGCCGGCCATAGCAGAAATCCGTGACAACCTTGAGTACAGTGACTCTTCCCTTGCGGTTTTAAAAGAAAACATCCTTAACAATAACCAGGCGCTGAACCTCCGCAACCTGCAGATGTTCCGCACCCTGCTGAGCAATATCCAGGATGATGTAGCCCGGCAGCGGACCCTGCTGGATGAAAAAGAAAAAGACCTTAACCTGCTGCGGGTGGATATGAAAAACCTGATGGCCGATACTACCCTGCGTACGGTTATGCGCGATTCAGCCTATCGCATATTGTTTGGCCCGCAATTGAAGGAGATGAGGGAGTCGTGGCGTGGCAGCACGTCGGAGTTGCGGAAAAGTATCGGACTTATTAACCAGTTGCAGTTGCACAATTCACGGAACTCGATCACCACCGCCAGCCTGCTGGAAAAGGTGGACAACCTGATCAGCCACTCGTTTGCACTGGTGTTCAGCAAGGAGTTCAATTATATCTGGGAAAAAGAACCGGACAGCCTGAAGTCACGCGAGGCAACAGGTTTTGTAAAAGCCTACCAGGGCGAGAGCAAGGCCCTGAACTATTATTTCAAGGAACGAAGCGGGCAACGTGTACTACTGCTGCTGATGGGCCTATTGATCGGGATCTGGATCTACCGTAATATCTGGCGCATCCGGAAAATGGACTCGGTCCGGCGCTTTGCCAGCCTGGACCTGCAATACACCTGGCCGCATTTTATTGCTGCACCGCTGGTTGTGTTATTTACCGTGGCGCCATTGTTTGACCTCAAAGCGCCATCTGTTTACATTGAATCGATGCAGTTCCTGTTGCTGCTCACCATCACCTACCTGTGTTTCCGAAAGTGGCCACGGAAATTATTTTATTTCTGGAGCGGCATCGGCATCCTGTTTATCTGTTTTTCATTTACCCATCACATCCTGCAGCCCGGACTGTCGCAACGCCTCTGGCTGATCGTGCTGAATGTATTGTCCATCCTCCTGGGATCCCTTTTCCTCCGGGGAATGAGGGGTTACCTGCAGATGAAAGGTTTCCTGCGGTTTGTGATTATACTGCACAATGTGATGAATGTGCTGGCCATTCTCTGTAATGTGTTTGGCAGGTTCTCGCTGGCACAGATCCTCGGCAATGCGGCTATTTTCTCGCTCACACAGGCCATCGGGCTCGCTATTTTCAGCCGCATCTGTATGGAGGCGATCCTGCTGCAGATTGAGGCGGGCAGGGTGAAACAGGGCGCCCGGACTACATTTGATTATTCCGATATCAACAAAGGATTCAGGGGGCCCATTTCTTTCCTGGTGGTAACGTTGTGGCTGATCGTGTTCACTACCAACCTGAATACTTACCACATTGCAAGGGAAGCATTCTCGGGCCTGATGACCGCACCACGTAACCTTGGCAGTGCCAGTTTCACCATCGGCGGCGTATTGCTGTTTTTCATTATTATCTGGCTGGCGCACCTGTTGCAGAAATACGTCGGCTACTTCTTTGGTGACACCGGTGCCGAAGCAATCCAGAACAAGCGGCAGCGATCACAGATGCTTATAGCAAGACTGATAGTGCTTTGCGTTGGTTACCTGCTGGCAGTTGCCGCTTCGGGACTACCGGTCGACAAGATCACCATTGTGCTCGGCGCCCTGGGTGTCGGTATTGGCCTCGGCCTTCAGAACATCGTCAACAATTTTGTGTCCGGTATCATCCTGATCTTCGACCGGCCGCTGCAGGTGGGTGACAGCATCAGCATTGCGGATAAGGAAGGCACAGTGAGGGAAATCGGGTTACGGTCCACTACCCTGCTGACCGATGATGGCGCTGAAGTGATCATCCCGAATGGAGATATCCTTTCACTTCACATTACCAACTGGACATTGAGTAATAACCAGCAACGGATCGGCATCCTGCTGAAACTGGAAGGGGCGGTGGACATGGAAAAACTTTCGGGCATACTGAAATCCACTGCGGCTGAATCGGGGTACAGTCCAGCCGGCGCAGAAACAGAAATCATTTTTTCGGCAGTAAGGAAGAACCGGGTACAAATCCGTTTTTATTTCTGGTGCAGTGATATGAATGATGCGGATGAAGCCAGGAGTGCGGTGGTGCAGGCGTTGTACGAGCAACTAGGTTCGGACGGGGTCTGGATTAAATGAGTTGACGGATGTTGTCCTCCTGTAGGGATCCGGGATGCTCAAACCAGTTTCCTGAAAGTGATATTCACCCTCGCCCCGATCGGTTTGGTTTGTTTCGGGATTGAATGGTACCAGTGATGCTGTGTTGCACCCGCCATAAGAAGCAGTGAGCCATGGGTTAATGGAATGGAGATCTTCTTCGGGGAATCGGTCAGGTGTTTGAGCTTGAACAAGCGCGTCGCCCCAAAACTCACCGAAGCAATCACCGGATTGACACCAAGTGATTTCTCATTGTCACGGTGCCAGCCCATGCTGTCGGACCCATCGCGGTAATAGTTCAGCAAAGCGGTAGTGAAATGGTGTCCGCTGAACGATTCGATCCTGTCCTTGATGCCCAGCAGATCGGCATTGAAATTATCCGGGACCATTTTTAACCCTGAATAAGTGTAAGGTTTTGATGGATCGCCCATCAGCGCTGTCAACCTGGGCTGCATGATTTTTTTACCCATAATGGTAATGGGCTCCTGTTTCCAGGGAACATTTTCTTCCAGGCTCGGGAGTAGTGCGTCTGCTTCGGACTCATTAAAAAATGATGGATAAAAATATACCTCGCCGTCGAACGGGAGCAGGTTGGAACTCAATTCAACCAGGCAGGCCGCGCAGAGACAGTCCTGGTAATTTTCCCCGATTTGTTTCCGCGCTTCATCTCCCAGGCGCACGTTGTAACACTGGCATTCGAGGATGTTGCCGGCTTTACATTCGAAGGGCAACTGGCATCTGGGACAACGTTTCATTTCGTGGCTGGCCATGTGGCAATTTACCAAAAAAAGTCCCGCCCAGGAATAGGCAGGACGTTTTGCTTAACTGCTTACTGAAAAAAAGGACGGCGTCAAGCTTGCTTCTATTTTCAACACTTAAACTTGCTTCTTTTAAACTCCTCTCCTGCAGCACGCCAACAGAGACAGGGGATTAATAGCTTTTACTACTTTGACCAGCCATTGCAGCATCCCTTTCTATTTGCCGTTCAGCAAACTGATGGTATACGAGTAGCTGTATTTTTTCGCCAGCAACCGGAAGGCATCATGGGGTTTTGCACCCCAGCTGTTATCACCCCCCACTCCACGCTGCGCAAGGTCAATATGGAGGTAGAGGTCTTTCTCCGGCGGCAGGTCAGTCGGATGCTGTTGTTTTTTGGTCATGCCCGGGTCAAGGCTTTCAAGCGAATGATCAATAGCGCTGAAACAGATGGGCTGCAATCCTTCAAACCTGAACCCATGGCCATTCTTATCGGTCAGGGTTAACCAGCGCACATCTGTTTTATAACCACTTTCCTGCGGCCGGATATATCCCTTGTAATACTGGTTGTGGACATTATCCTGATACATCCCGATAAAGGAAGCATCATGCCGGTCACTGTAATTTTCCCAGGGACCACGGCCATAATACCGGAGACTGTCAAACGACGGTGGCAGCACCATGGACATACCAAACCGTGGCAATTCAGGGAGCTCGCGACCGGTGAAATCAATGGACGATGTAACCGTTACCGATCCGTCATCATTGATTCTATAAGCCACTGTATATGGAATGCCAATTGATAAATTATAATTAAATACTACGGTGATGGAGGTACTGTCGCTGCGAACCTCATGCCCTTTCAGGACGGGATCTGTTCCTGCATTTTTCCAGATGCCGGAATGAACCTGGAAGTCGCTGCCAAAATCGTTGTCTGTTGGCGCCCTCCAGAAAGAAGGCCGGGGAAATGCCGGAAATTTCAGGTCGCCCTTGCTATAAGAGATAAACCTTCCGTTACGAAGACTGATTGCTCCTTTTATATCACCACTCTGGAATCGAACGGTATCATTGGCTGATGTGTATACAAGAGCGTTACCAGCTTTTGGCGCTTTCGTAAAATAATTTCCATCGAGCAGGAACTGTTCCCTTGCCTGTTCATATCCTTTCGCGACGAGTGCTGATTCATTTTTTGTAAAGGCATAAACATCCAGGTAATATTCATGACCCGACACTACCTGCCTGACCGGCAGTGGAACTGTGACCTGCTTTTCCGTATGCGGCGGCGCCGTCACTTCGAATGCACCGTTGGCCACGGGTAACCCGTCCTGCAGCAACACCCACTTGAAATCGAAGGCCGACAAATCAGTAAAATCATAGCTGTTCTCCACCGCAATCGTTCCCTTCTGCAGATCGACAGCACGGAAGTTGACAGGCTGGTAGCCCTTTTTTACTTCCCATGCACCCGGATCGGGCGTGCGGTCCGAACTAAGTAGTCCATCGGCCACCCCGTTCTCATCATGCTGCCAGTAAAATGAACCCAGGTCACCGCCATAAGCCCAGAAAGTTTTCCCGTTCAGGTCTTTCGTGCGAAGACCCTGGTCGACCCAGTCCCAGATAAACCCGCCCTGCATATTTTTACTGCTCCGTATAACATCCCAGTACTCTTTAAAATTACCGTTTCCATTTCCCATAGCGTGTGAATACTCACACATGATATACGGTCTTGTTTTGCCGGCCGCAGCAGCATACGCCTTCATATCTTCCATACGCGGATACATGGGGCAAACGATATCGGTGTTACTATCTTCACCCGCCTGTTCAAACTGGATTGGCCGTGAGCTATCGCGGGATTTTATCCATTGATAGGCTTCCTTGAACACGGGACCATTACCTGCTTCATTACCCAGTGACCAGATGATCACACTCGGATGGTTCTTATCTGTTTCAACCAGCCGGTACTCCCGGTCCAGGTGTGCATTACGCCATTGGGGCAAGTAAGCCGGGTGCACGGCGCGATTGTAAGTTCCCTGGAACTCCACCCCCATACCATGCGTTTCAATATTGGCCTCGTCCACCAGGTACATCCCATACTCATCGCAGAGTTTGTACCAGAGCGGATCGTTTGGGTAGTGCGAAGTGCGGACGGAATTTATATTCAACTCCTTCATCAGCTTCAAGTCTTTGAGCATGGTCTGGACGGAGGGCACATGCCCCAGCACGTCATCGTGCTCATGCCGGTTTACCCCGCGAACCATTACCCGCGTTCCATTCACCAGCAACTGTGCATTCCTGATCTCCACTCTGCGGAACCCGGTTTTAGCCCCGGCATACATTCCGTTGTCGAGCGAAATAATACAGTTATACAGGTTGGGGAATTCGGCCGACCATTTGAGCGGCGATTTAACCATACCCGAAAAGTTGACGGTGAGCGAGCTGTCGGCTACCTCTACTTTTTTCTTCTGGGTAAAAATTGTTTTTCCCTGCCGGTCGAGCAACCGGATGCTGAGTGTTGGCGTGACCGGACCACCTGAAAAATTTTTCAGTGTCACTTCGGTATTAAATAGCCCGTTTTTATAATTATTATCCAGGTCAGCACGGATAAAAAAATCACGGATAGCGAGTGAAGGCAATGAATATATAAACACCTCCCGCTCAATCCCCGATAGCCGCCAGAAGTCCTGGTCTTCCAGGTACGACCCATCATGCCAGCGAAAGACCTGCACTGCCAGCGTGTTGGACCCCTTCTTCAAAAATGGGGTGATGTTGAACTCCGCAGGCGACTTCGCCACCTTGCTCATGCCTACTTCTTTTCCATTCAGGTAAATAAATGCGCATCCTGAGATGGAACCAAAGCTGATGAACACCTGCCGACCATCCCAGTTATCCGGCACCGTAAATGTTTTTCGGTAGGAGCCCACCGGATTATCACCACCGATAAACGGTGGGTTCTTTGGAAACGGGTATTTGATATTGGTGTAAATAGGAATGCCAAAGCCTGCAACTTCCCAGTTCGAGGGCACGGCCAGGTCCGACCAGCCACTGGTATTTAATCCTTCGCTGAAAAAATCCACCGGCCGTTCAGTGTGCCTTTCCGAATACCTGAATTTCCAGGTACCGTTGAGCGACTGGTACCAGGGTGAAGCGGAAGCCTCATCCTTCATTACTGAACCAGCATCGGCGTAGGGAATAAACGTAGCATGCGGTGCTTCCCGGTTGATATGCACGAGTTCCGGGTTCTCCCAGGCATTTTTTACCTGGGCCGTTGATGACTCAACCACCAAAGCAGCGAAAACGACAAAAATGGCAGCCCGGAACGTAACAGTTTTTTTAAACATAATACGAGTTATCCCATTCAGGGAATGGTGTTCGAAATAATGTACGGATATTTCCTGGGGCAAACTTTTCTCCGGGAATAATTTTGCTCCGGGTGTCTATTTTTTTACCAGGTGATACAGCTCCTCCCCTTTCAGCAACTGGTCATACCGATGCAACGCCTCCAGGAAATAATAATCTGCATACACCAGTGGCGCATCGATTTCGGTCTGGTGCGGAATGCTGCCCACGCTGTGTTTCAGCAGGAAGTTACCATTGGTCGCGCTATCTGCCCGGTAGGCCGGGCCGGCCAGTGAATGCAGCATAGTGATCGCCGCAGTTTTATATTTTTTGCCGGTTGTACCCGTGTAAGTGCTGAGTTCAAGCAGTCCCGAAGAAGTGATAGCCGCAGCGGATGCGTCGCGGTAATCGAGCCGCACTTTATTGGCAAACGAGTTTATGCCCGGCTTGTATCCCTTCTGGTTGATATTGAAATCCCAGTACGGAATTTTATCTGCCGGTAACGATTTACAGTTGAGGTACCAGTCTGCCATACCCTTTGCAGCTTTCAGGTATTTCGCATTCCCGGTTTCCCGGTAAATCATGGTGTATCCGTAAATGGCCCATGCCTGGCCGCGCGACCAGGTAGAATTATCGGCATATCCCTGCGCGGTTTCAAGTCCCTCCACCTTACCGGTGGCAGTGTCATAACAGACTACGTGGTACGAACTGTAGTCTTTGCGGAACTGGTTCTTCAGTGTGTTATCCGCATGGGTGATGGCAATTTTATAGAAGGAGCTGTCGCCCGTAACTTTTGTAGCAAAGAACAGCAATTCGAGATTCATCACATTGTCGATAATGACGGGGTACCGGTAGATCTTATTACCATGCCACGACCGGAAGGTGTTCCAGGATTTGATGCAACCGACCCGGGGGTCAAACCGGGTGCAGAGCGAACGGGCAGCCTGTACCAGGTTGTCGCGGTACTGCTCCCTGCCGGTAAGGCGGTAAGCATTACCGTAGCTGCAATACATCATAAAGCCAAGGTCGTGGTGATCGCGGAAATCTTTCAGCGGTTCCAGCCGTTCGGTCCATTTGATTGCGGCCTCTTTCATCTGCGGATCGGATGAGTACTGGTAGGTATACCAGAGCGAACCCGGGAAGAAACCAGGTGTCCAGTCGTACATATCAGTGAGCACCAGTTTGCCTGCCGAATCAGTTGTTCGCGGGAAAGTAGCGGTGCCATCCACTTCTTTCAGCATCAGTTTTATCTGCCTGTCGGCAAAATCCAGGTTCTGTTTTACAAACCCGGTTTCGTTCAGGTGCCGGAACGAAGGGGCAAATAAAAGTCCCGCGGCCAGTAATGGCCAAGCAAGTAAACGCCTCATCATATTCGCTTTAATTAATTATTGATCTTTCTTATTGTGATCAGGTGTGATCCTTTCAAACCCTTGTTAAGGACCCTGAACCCGATCCGGTAAATCACCGGTGGCCAGCTTTGTAATAAGCGGCTGTCTTTTATTGGTACATCTTCAACCGTAAATTCAAGGGCGGACGGATCATATTTCATTTCCAGCTGGTCGGTGCCTGTGTTGAGCACTACACTCCCGTTCCCCGCCTTCCTGGTTATCGCGCTGGTCATAAAATAGATCACGGTATTATTCTCATTCGCTGCCAGCTCGTAATTATCTGCGATGCTGAATGACTTTCCACGATTTAATGTATAGGTACGTTTCCAATCTTTTACCTGGGCTGTTGGCGGGTAAGCGGCAGACAGGTCGAGTGAAAACTTCGCCGTTGATCGGGTATTGACAAATGAAACATCCTTTGCCGCATATTGCCTGCCTTCTTTCTGTTCAACCCCGTTAATGAAGGGTACGTTGTGATAGATGGAGCGCATGGTCCAGATGCTGTAACGCTCGGGGCCAAAGGTTTGCCTGGTATAGGTTTCGCTACCCACATCGATCAGCACCGGTTGACCGTTGTAAAAAAGTACGGTGGTGCCCACATCATTGTGATTATGGCTTTCATCATTATGTCCGCCCAGGGCCGAGAAATAAAATCCTTTCTGTGTCCCTTCCCTGTCGCGGGCAACAGCGATGCCTGTTTCAGGCATCCATGCCGACCCGGTAAACGGTTGCTTAGCCGGTGCCGCCATGATTTCCGGTGCAAGGAAGAGGTTTCGCATTCCGCCATACATTGTTTCTACCGGAACTGCCTGGTCCCAGTGCTGGTCTTTTGCCAGCCAGGCACCAAATTGTTCCAGCGGTTGATCACCGGTCGATTTTCCATACAGATAGACCAGTGAAGCATCGGCAGTATATTTTGCTGCAGCATCTGCATAGTTGAGGAACCAGCTGCTGTCGATGTAGGCATTGGCAAAATAGGATCCGATGTTTTTAACGAGTGGCTGGTCAAAAATGCTGATCTTATTTCCGGTTGCCATACCCAGCAGGGAAAGATAATTGTACAACATTCCACCAGCATGTGCCCAGTAGGCCGGGCCTTCTTCGCAGGCTCCGTCGTTTTTATAGTAGTTGATAAACTGGTCGGCCGACAACATGGTTTTATACACCCCGTCCACCCTTTTCTGCGGATCCTTTTCCAGCAGCAGGATGGTGGTCAGCATATTGTAGTTGAGCCAGATATTCCAGTTGTTGACCATCCGTTTCTTACCGTCCAGCGCCATCCACCAGAAATCATTCCGGGTGTAATAGGGCTCGAGCACACGACGGTTGATCTCCTGTTCAATCCGTTTTGAAACCAGCGGGCCTGCTGCATTAAATGATTCGTGAAACTGGTAGTAGATCCATGCCATTGCATTGACCGTGATACCTGCACCGAGCTCTATCACTGGTTCCTCCACATCGGGCAGTCCGGCCCCCGCCTTCTGCAGGTTCATGGCCGCAGAGATGGACCAGCTGGTGATTTCACAAATGGCCCAGGTGCCGTTGATCAGTTGCGGTATAAATCTTCCTTTCCCTTCGATGAGTTCGGCGAATGCAAGTTTTTTTAATGCGGCAATGTTTTCATTATAGACATCCTCCATAATGCGCCGGTTGCCCGACCGCACATATTCCAGGTATGCCTGGGCAGGGATGGTTTGCCAGGTATAATCGAGTGCCGCTTCTCCATCAGTCACCAGCTTCTTTTTATAAACCGGGTTAACCGATTCCCATTTGGTCCGGTCGGTGTAGTGCGGGAACTCCTGGCGGAGGAAATCCATGGTCAATGTTTCTTTCAGCAACCCTTTGCTGAACTTACCCGTAAGCAGGTTCCGTTCCGACTGGGAAAAGACCATGGCGGGAAGCAACAGCAATAGAGTTATCAGGAAGGTAACAGGACGCATGTATCAGAGTTGGAAAAAAGCCCGCCGGTGTTTTGCCCGGCGGGCATGTATAAAATTACCAGTTAGGATTCTGTGAAAGGTTCGGGTTAAGACCGGTCTCATTGGTGGGGAACGGCCACCAGTAGTCACGTGCCGGGTTAAAGCTACGACGATCTGCTGCCTGTACAATCACGAAGCCATTTGCATCCAGCGGCGGGTTGGCTGGGGGCAGGGCTGTTTCGCCAGGGAAAATCTTTGAACCCTTGATAGCCTGTGGCAATTCGGTTTCAGCCGTTTTCCAGCGGATCAGGTCCCAGTACCTGAACTCCCCTTCATAAGCGAGTTCAACCCGGCGCTCGCGGCGGAGTTCATCCAGCATATTGAGGTTATTGGTGGTCACAAATGCATTGGTCAGGTTAGGCATTTTCGCCCTTGCGCGCAGCCGGTTGATAGAGGCATCGAGTTCTGCATCGGTGATCGACCCGTTCATTTCATATTTCAGTTCGGCATAGTTGAGCAGTACTTCGCCAAACCGCATCACAATGTGGTGGTTGAAGCTCTGCTGGCTGGCCCAGTCCTGCGAAGTGGCATACTTTCGGACTTTATAACCCGTAGGTGCCGTGTTGAAGGTAGGTACCCATGGTGTGGTAAAACCCCAGACGCCTTTGCTGAAAACCGTCATACCGATCCGCGGGTCGCGGTCAACAAATTCTGCGCGGCTGCTGTCCTGGTTTTTGGTAAAAGCAGACTGGCCGGTTGGCAATCCATCCTTCCACAGGTAAGCATCCATCATGGACCGGGTGGCGATAACCACGCCCACATCCAGTTGCTGACGGGTATAATTATGTTCGGAAATGGAGTTGGTGGGGCTGGCTCCATACAAACGCGCCAGGATATTTTCCCTGTTGCCCGCACCATTGCCCGCATACTGGAACAGGTAGAAGTAAGAACTGTCTGGTACAGCAGCGTAGGTGAAGATGGTGTGATAGTTTAATGCCATCAGTTCGTCCGTAGCAGCCATTGCACGGTTAAAATGTTTAAGCGGATCGCCCGTGGCGTGGTACTTATTGCGGGTGCCTTCATGCAGGCCTGTCCTTGAAACGAGGGCCAGTGCGGCATTCCGTGTGATACGTCCGTACTCCGCAGTAGCAAGGGCAGATGCCAGCGGCAGTGAAGCTGCAGCCGAATCGAGGTCCTTGTAAACGGAGTCGAGCACCACTTCACGATTGGTACGATGCGGATAGGCGAGGCTGTCGAATACGTCGAAGGTGCGCAGTAACAGGGGAACATCGCCGTAACGTTTTACCAGCTCGGTGTATCCGAAAGCGCGGAAAAAGTACGCTTCGCCCTTATAGCGGCGGATGAGTGCCTGGTCACCGGTAATACCGGCCGACTTTTCCAGGATCGTATTTGCTTTACGGATCAGTGCGTACGGAATATTAAACGCGTTGTCGGTAACCGGAACTGCTCGGGTACCATCACTGATGCCATTGGGTGATGTCGAATAGCCGTCGTTGGTCCAGATGGCATTCACGTTATTGGTAATGGTTGGAAGCGACTGGTACAGCTCATTACAGGCAAGTATCAGGTCGTTCGGCGATTTCCAGAAGCCGGCGTCAGTAAGGTTCGTCTCCGGACTGAGGTCCAGCTTTTTGGTACATGCGCCAATGCTTAAAGCAATAACGCCGGATGTAAGTATGTTGAATAGTTTCTTGTTCATCTTCTGATTTTTTCAGGGGTTTAGAAAGTCAGGTTAATACCAAAAGACACGGTACGGAAGAATGGATACTGCCACGAAGCATTATCAGGAGTTTCCGGATCGAAAGCATCTTTCAGCCACATCTGGCTTACTTCCCACAGGTCCTGTCCGGAGAAATAAATTTTTGCGTTGGTCAGTTTGGCCTTGCTGATCAGCTTAACCGGCAGGTTATATCCAAGCTGGATATTTTTCATGCGCAGGTAAGCACCGTTCATCACCCAGTGGGAAGAACGGACGGTGTTCTGTGCACCACCGATAAACATCCTCGGAAAACGTGCATCGAGGTTGTCGGGTTTCCAGTAGTCGCGGTTGTAGTCCATTGGTACCAGCCAGCTGGAGGTATATGGATACAGGGTGGTTGGATCGAGGAACAGTTTACGCTGGCCCACACCCTGGAACATGGCGGAGAAATCAAAGCCTTTGAAGCTGAAACCAAAATCAAATCCATAGGTATAACGTGGGGAGGAGTTGCCCAGTTCAACCAGGTCACCATGGTCGGCGAGGCGGCCGAGACCTGCATTGATTGCACCATCTTTATTGACGTCCACGTATTTGATATCACCCGGCCCCACAGCCGAACTGAATCTTGGATTAGCTGCCACATCGGCCGCATCATTGAAGTAACCAGCGGCCTGGTAGCCGTACACGGTGTTGATCGGCAAACCTTCAATCAGGAAGTTGATCCCCGGAAGTACTGCCTGCTGGCCGTTATAGCTGATGAGTTTATTGGTGTTATCACCGATGTTGGCATTAACATAGTAAGAGAAATTGGCACCGATATTATCCCTCCATCCGGCAACCAGTTCCCATCCTTTTGTTCGCAGGTCGGCCAGGTTGTACTGACCGGTCTGGATGCCGATGCTATTGGATAATTGAAGTCCAACCAGCATGTCATTATTATTCTTCACAAAATAGTCGGCCGAGAAAGTGAGGCGGTTGCTGAGCAACGCGAGGTCAAGCCCGATATTCGAGGTTTCGATTTTCTCCCATACTTTATCCGGCGAAGCAAGACGTGCCTGGTAGAAGGAACGGCTTCTTACGTTGTTGAACGGGTAAGGCACACCAGCGGCCATCTGTGAAACATATTCGTAGTTGCCGAAGTTGGTTGCGTCGGAGTTACCCAGCCGGCCCCAGGAGGCACGGAGTTTAAATTCATTAAACACGGGCAGGGCATTGCGGAACCAGTCTTCCTGTGCCAGGCGCCAGCCGACTGACAGGGACGGGAATGAATTCCAGCGGTTCACCTTTGCATTTTTCGAACTGCCATCATACCGCATGTTTGCCTCGAAGAGGTATTTGTTGCGGAAGGCGTAGTTGAAACGCGCGAAGTAAGAGGCCAGTCCCCATGACTGGATATCCTCCGTAGCAGTTGCCTGCAGCGGATCACCGGTGTTGAGTGTAAAGAAGTCGTTGGTAGCAAGGTTGACTGCACGGCCGGTGGTCAGGTTGGTCCGTTCGTCTTCATATGCATAACCACCCAGCAAATGGAAGTCATGGCTGGTGCCTACTTTTTTTACATAGTCTGCCAGCAGCTGTACGTTATCGGAGGTGATTTTATATTCCGACTTCGTGTAAGAGTTCGGGTTATTCATATAACTCGCGATACCGACCAGGTTGTACCGGGGAATGGTGCGTGATGCAGTACCGATGGTGCGTGTACCAAGCCGTGGGTTATAGGAAGCAGAAAGTGTGAGGCCTTTTACCAGGTCCTTTGCCTTGAACACAAACTGGGCATTGCCTTCATCTTCGCGGAAGTCTTCCGCGCCGCCTTCTTTCAGGCGGGCGTAGGCGAAGTTACCACTGTTGTCATTGATGTAACGGTCAGTAGTACCGGGGAAGAAAGTCGGATACAATGTCCGTGTAGTATACAGGTTGGAAAAGATCTGCGCATTACCTCCGCTTGGTGCCAGGCGGTTCGACTGCCGGTAGGCAAGTCGGGTTTCGAGGCTGAACACCGGGGAGATCTGCAGGTTGTAATTGAAACGGGCGTTGATGCGATCGGCCTGGTCGGGCCCCAGTTTGAACACGCCCTGTTGTTTATAATACCCCAGTGAAAGGAAATAATTATCCTTCTGCCCGCCACCGCGCATGGAAATATTATGGTCCCATGTGGGTGAGTTATCGCGCAGGATCAGGTCTGTCTGGTCCAGGTCATAATAATAGAGATAATCATTCAGGTTGGCCGGGTTGCGGACAAAGTTGGTATCCGGATCCTGCATCCAGCGGATTTGTTCGGGCGTATAACCGGGCGACTGCCCCGCATTGATCCTCGACTCATTGGCCATCTGCGCTTCTTCCCAGGAATGGAGGCGGCCAGGTACATTCGCCGGGTTCTGGATGGCGTATCGTCCGCTATAAGTAACCGATACTTTACCCGATGCACCGCGTTTGGTGGTGACAAGCACCACACCACCGGCAGCACGGGCACCATAAATGGAAGCTGCAGCCGCATCTTTGAGGACACTGATAGTTTCAATATCATTCGGGTTAACGGAGATAAGGCTACCCGGGGAACCGTCTATCAGTACAAGGGGTGTTGCACCATTCACAGAAGAAAAACCGCGGATCTGCAGGCTGAACCCCTCAGCACCTGGCTGCCCGGTTGAGCGGGTAACCGTTACGCCCGGCGCAACGCCCTGGAGTGCGGCCATTGCGTTTTGTACCGGGCGGTTTTCGAGTTTTTTCTTGTCAATGGTGGCAACGGCGCCGGTGAGGTTGGTTCGTTTCTGTGTACCATATCCTACAATGACCACATCGGAGAGTGTACCCGATTTTGCGGCAACGGATATATTGATCGGGCCTTCGGCACCAACCAGTACTTCTTTGGTTTCATAATTAACTCCGGAGATCACCAGCGTCTGGCCGGCAGAAACCGCCAGCGTGAATTCCCCGGCGTCATTCGTAGTGGTACCGCCGGTGGTGCCCTTCACAATTATGTTTACATCGGGTACCGGTTTACCCGTGTCGTCGAGCACCTTTCCGGTGCGCGAGGTTTGGGCGAAAACCATAACTGAACTGGCCAGGAAGACCAGGACCAGGGTGGTCAGTTTCATTCTGATGCCTGCACAGGCAAGGGACAATCGCATCATAAGCAGTTTTGTTTTTAAAGTTGTGTTCTGGTTTAAAAGCTACTAACAGGTTCTTTGCAGTTTTCCTATTGGTCACAAATTCTGACCAGACTCATTTTTTGCGGGGGGATAATCTTAAAAGAGTTGGGGGAGAATCTTAAACAGTTTTTAGATCGTTGATTTTCAATCGGCAGATTAAGGAATAGTACCTATTAACAGACCTTTGATTTTATTTAGCCCCCTCCTTTTTATCCTCATCACCGTAATCGATACTGACAGCTGGGTTCATTTTTATAAAAGCAGCGATGCCTGCGGCAGTAACCCGGGTGTTCCAGCAATAGATATTTTTTAAGGATCCGATTTTTGCCAGAGTGAGCAGGCCTTTATCGTCGACGCTGGTGCCCGTGAGGTTAATATATTCGAGGTTGGAAAGTATCTGGAGCCTGGCGACCCCATCGCCGGTAACCTTTGTTCCGGAAAGGTTGAGGCGAACCAGGTTCTTCAATTTTGACAGTTGCGCCATCGACTGGTCAGTGACCTGCGTATTATCAAGCCTCACCCATACCAGCTGCTCTGCCAGCTTTGCCAGCAAGCCGGTTTTCCTATCATCAAAACCGGCGTAGTTGATACAGCTGAGCTCCAGCTGGTTTTTCTCCTTTGCCAATGGGGAAATGAGCACACCCAGGTCCAGCAAGGGTTTGAGGTCAGCGTCTTTGACCGCCGGTGCCGGCTGGTCATACACTTTGGACATGGGCATCGGTTCGGAAGTAATACTTCCTGCCGCCCCCGACGCAAAAGTCTTCAGCAGGTCGAGTGTCATGGTGTCTACATTCAGTTCGCTGACTTTCTTTTTGGTATCGGCTCCCGATCTGACCCACCAGGTGAGCAGGTCTACTTCTTCCTTTGTCAGTTGTGGTTCATCTTTCGGGGGCATCCGTTTATCGTCTTCCATCGGAAGGGTCAGTCGCCGGACCAGCTCGCTCGCATTGGGGTCACCTGCCGTAATCACTGATCCGTGTTTGCCACCCTTGAACAACAGGTGTTCTTCATCCAGGCGTAACCCTCCTTTGATTTTGGATGAGCTATGGCATTGGTAACATTTGGAGCTGAGCACCGGAACAACGAGGTCCGCATACACAAAGGCCTGGTTGATATCTTCAATAGGTTTTGCCTTTACTGTGGAGTCCGGTTTGTTTCCCCGAACACCCATCCATCCCCTGACCGGTTCCGGGATACCGGCTGTCAGGTAATCATCCCCATGCGTCATGTTGCCGCCATAGTGACCGGTTACGGTAAGCATCACCACCAGCAGGATAAAAATCACCCGGTACATCCGGGCTGCTTTTGCCAGCCGGCCGAATTGTTTTTTCATTAACCAGCAAAGTCCGGCAAGTGCGGCAACACCGATCCCCATCCATTGATGGACAAAAAGTGTTTGCTCAGGGTAACCACCTTCTTCGCTGAGGAACCATCCCAGGAAACAGGCGATCACTGCGCTGAAAAATCCAAGCGCCAGCGACAGCCGGATAGCCGGATCAAGTACCGGGCTCTTTGCACGCCAGCTGACCATTTCGAAAATAAAAGCGATAAGCAGGATGCCGATCGGAAGGTGTACCACCACCGGATGGAAGTGACCAAGGTAAGCAGCCCATTCGGCAAGGGTTAGCAGCATCAGTTTGTTTTGGTTTATATATATTTTTAGTCGTTCGTATAACAATACTGCTACACCCGTACCAGCTTCACCGGGTAAGTACTATCCGCCTGCCACTGGCACACGTACAGGTTCTTTTCGTCATCCACACATACATCATGACAGTGTTTGAAAATGGGTTTGTCCTGCACCATCAGACCGGCCTCGCCATGTTTATAAACCGGCCGGGTACCACCGGGGTTCGACACCACCTTGTTGTTTTTATCCATGATGGTTACAAAGCCGGAGTTATAGGTAAGCATATGGTGTTTCAGGGCCGACCAGCAAACCCCCGAATAAACCATGCCGTCGTCGATCACCGGCCGGCTCATATAAATACCGGGCAGGTACACTGAATCGATGTATTTACCATCAAGTGTCCAGCGGTTGAACCGGTTCTTCATCCGGTCCGTACACAGCAGTACGGGGTTGGCCGGGTCACGGTCATCAACCACAATACCATGTGCCTGCTTGAATTTATCATCACGGTAACCATCGCCACCGAATTTGCGGATGAATTCGCCTTTTGATGTGTACTGTAAAATGTATTGAGAGCCGTAGCCATCGGCCACATAGATGTCACCACCTGGACCAATGCAGGTTTCGGTGGGGCGAAACTTGTCGCAGTCCGCATACTGGCCAATAAACTTCGGATGTTTAATAGTCAGTAAAATTTTACCATCCATACTGAGTTTGAATACCGATTCAAGGTCGTAGTCGGTGATGTATAAATATTCGGTGCCGTTTTCATTGTGCAGGGTAAGACCATGGCCACCGGGAAACTCATGTCCCCATGTTTCTATCAGCCTGCCGCCCTTATCGTAAACAATTATATTATTCTTCGTTTCATTGGTGAGCATGATCAGCCGCTTCTTGCTATCCATCACCATTTCATGGCAATCCTTCACCGGGTGAACGGAAGGGTCGAGCTGGCCCCATGATTTATCCACCCGGTACCTGAATTCACCGTGTCCGATGATCTCCCCTTTTGCGTGATGGCGCTTGATAATATTGAAATGTGGAACCAGCATGGCTCCCACACCAAGCAACGCTGTATCCTTCAGGAAACTTTTTCTATTCATACTTCATAGGGTTGCACGTGGTGCTTACACCGTTTTAAACAAGGATACTTTTCACCAGTTCACCCGACACATCGGTGAGCCGGTAACGCCGTCCCTGGCTTTTATAAGTGAATTTTTCATGATCGATACCCAGCAGGTGTAACATGGTTGCCTGGAAATCGTGAACATGAACTTTATCTTTTACAATGTTGTGGGCAAAATCATCTGTTTCCCCATGTATTATTCCGCCCTTTACACCGCCGCCTGCCATCCAGATACTGTAAGCGCCCGGATGGTGGTCGCGCCCGAAGTCGTCCTGCGTCAGCTTGCCCTGGCAAAAACTGGTGCGGCCAAACTCACCACCCCATACTACCAGCGTATCATCGAGCAAGCCCCGTTGTTTGAGATCCTTTACCAGCGCGGCCGATGCCTGGTCGGTCTGTTGCGTGGCCCTGCGGATGCCTTTATACAATCCGCCGTGGTGGTCCCACCCCAGGTGATACAACTGGATAAAACGGACATCTTTTTCGGCCAGGCGACGAGCCATTAAACAGTTATAGGCATATGATCCGGGTGTCTTCACATCCGGCCCATACATGTCAAGGATATGCTGCGGTTCATTGCTCAGGTCTGCGATCTCCGGCACCGCCATCTGCATGCGGTATGCCATTTCATACTGGTTGAGCCGGCTGTCGATCTCCGGATCCTTCCATTTATCTTTCTGCAGCAGGTTGAATTCTTTTATAAAATCAAGCGCACGACGCCGGTCCATGCGGTCGACCCCATCGGGTGATGAAAGATATAACACCGGATCCTTGCCCGACATAAACTGCACACCCTGGTGGTGCGAGGGCAGGAATCCATTGCTCCACGCCAGGTTGCTGATGGGCTGGTCGCCTCCACCCTTCGACACCATCACCACAAATGATGGCAGGTTGTGATTGAGGCTGCCCAATCCGTAACTGATCCAGCTGCCTATACTCGGGCGGCCACTCAGCTGGTTGCCGGTCTGGGTAAAAATAACAGCGGGTTCGTGGTTGATCTGTTCGGTAAACATACTCTTCACGATACAGATATCATCGACAATGCCGGCTGTGTGCGGGATGAGCTCACTCAGGTAGGTGCCATTCTTTCCGTAACGGCTGAACGATGCGGCCGGACCGGCCAGCGGGAAACCATTCTGGTTGGAGGTCATTCCCGATACCCTGGCTTTACCAAGCACACTGGCCGGAATTTCCTGGCCATGCATCGACACCAGTTTTGGTTTGTGCTCAAATAATTCCATCTGCGAGGGACCACCGCTCTGGAACAGATAGATCACGCGTTTGGCCCTTGGTACAAAATGCGGATTCACCAGCGGCTGGTTTTCGTCCCCACCTGAAGCAGAAGCGGTAATATTTTTTATGATCTTATTGCCCGGGCCGTCGCAGCCCAGCAGCGTACCGAGGGCAATACTTCCCAGCCCCAGCGCTGATCCCCTCAGGAAATCGCGACGGCTTTTATCACTGAACGCTTTTTGTATTTCATCCATGGCCTGCTGTTTTATTTTTTCCGGACTTATCGCACGAAATTCTCCATACATCCCGCGCAACCTTTCCTTCCAATTATTTCCTCGTTATAAATTCATCGGTATTGAGTAATGCCATTACCACATCTACATAGGCCGCCGTTTCCGGTACTCCTGCGCGGTTTACGTAGGACGCTTCTCCCACCGACAATATTTTCTTCGCCTTTGAAGGCGTTTTCAGATACAACATTTTTTCCTGCGTGTACATTTTCAGCAGCAGGTCTGTTTCTTTCTGATCAGGGGTACGACCGGTTACCAGCCTGAATCCATAAACCAGCTGTTCCTTTTCTGTTGTACCGCCTTCACTGATCATTCGTGCCGCCACAAACTTGGATGCTTCAATAAATGTAGGATCGTTGAGTAACGCCAGTGCCTGCAGCGGCGAACTCGACACCGTCCTTTTAACCGTACAGAAGTTGCGGTCAGGTGCATCGAAGATAAGCATGAATGGCGGCGGCGCCGATCGTTTAACAATGGTATAGATGCTGCGCCGGAACAGGTCCTCCCCTTCCGAATAGGTATATACGTACCTCCATTTTTTATCACTCAGTGCTTCCCACAAACCGGGTGGCTGGTAAGGATATACACTCTTGCCCCCGATTTTTGAACTCAGCAACCCGCTTACAGCCAGTGCCTGGTCGCGGATCATTTCGGCTGGCATGCGGTATCGGGAACTCCTTGCCAGGAGTATGTTTGCAGGATCTTTTTCGAGCAGTTCGGGTGTAATAACCGACGACTGCCGGTAAGTAGCACTCATCAGGATGTACTTCTGCATTTTCTTTACATCCCACGCTTCTTCCCGCAGGCGGATGGCCAGGTAGTCCATCAGTTCCGGATGTGATGGCATTTCACCCTGGTTACCGAAATCATCGGTGGTCTTCACGAGGCCGCGGCCAAAATACATTTCCCAGATGCGGTTAATGGCAATGCGGCCAGTCAGCGGATTGGCCGCATCAAACAACCATTGCGTAAGGCCCAGCCTGTTCTTCGGCAGTTTTTTATCATACGGTAAAATGGCGGCGGGAGTAGATGGCTCCACCACATCGCCATAACTATCATATACACCACGGAGTAAAACATGGGTGGTCCTGGCCGTTGGAAGATCACCCATCACCATGGCTTCCTGTACGGAATCATAGATGCGGGCCTTCGCCATGCGGGCAGATTGCAGGCTATCGATGTTGCGCAGTGCAGGAAGTTTGCGTGGGGCAAAAGAAGTGGCGGGATGCTGGAACAGGAAAGCCGCTTCGGCTGCATCCATCGTATTATCAAATAAACTGAACTCGTCAATTTCCCCGTCTTTCATGTTGCGCTCCAGATCCCTCGCACCAAAGGTGAGACCGCTGAAGTAATGGATTTTATGTACGCTGGGAAAAGGCCTTGAATTTTTTTTGAGCGCATCATACTCCGCTTCAGCCGTTATTTTTTTGCCATCCAGGTAAATGGTTACACCCTGTGCCCGGCTGCTGCCATCATAGCTGACGGCCACATGATGCCAGTTGACCGAGTCGAGTTTTTCCTTCGACAGCACGCTGATTGCATCGTGGGGAAATGCATGGCTGATGCGGAAGTTGAGCCGGTTATTTTTAAGGATCAGGTCATACCCCTGGAATCCATAACGCCGGGTATCACTATGATGGACAATGGCCACCTCGTCATAATTTTTTGGTGCGCGCACCCACAGGCTGAAAGAAAAAGGTTCATAGCGTTCGTAGTAACCAACCTTGTAAGGAGGGAACCATACGCGCGTGTCTTCGCCGATCTTCAATGCATTTCCTGCAACACCTTTGGTCATGGTGGCGGCTGTTGCCCTTGCTGAAAGTGCCGGCTGTACCGGGTTCCGAATGCCCTTGTCCGTTTCCGTTTTCTTTTCCGTCCATTGCAGGTCTTCCGTTTTTTCAAAAGAAAGTTTCGCCACCACTTTTGATTGAAGTGTTTTTTCCGGCGCATCGGAAATCACGGTACGCAGTTGCGATTCCATTTTCCTGATCCTTGCTGTCAGTTGCGAAAGCTCACTGTCTTCTTCCCTGGAGGTCAGGAACAACGT
>SDZZ01000258.1 GCA_004173255.1 Chitinophagaceae bacterium
GTGGAGGTCTGCCTGTTTGTGCAGGGCGGCCTCATTTTTATTCCAGGTTTTTAATGTGTTGTTGAAAAAACTATTGTAAAACAAAAACAGTTTACCATCGATGATTTTAAATGTCTCCGGATCCACTTCTACCTTTTCGCCCGTTGCGCCCATGGCATAGGCGCACCACCCACCATACTGTGGCTCGTATGCAACGGGGGTGGACTGGAACAATTGTTTGTTACGTTCAGTAGAAAAACGGTACGTGATTCCTTCGCGGGTAAGTGTGATCTCCTTGCGGCCTTCAACCGCTTTGTGTTGTGTGAAGTAGGCAACCGGATCATACCCTTCAATTGCAAGGCCGGCCTTGCTGGTATTGAACTGCGCTTTGCGTTGTGCTTCCTGACCGTTGCCGGTGATGGAAGCGGAAACAAGCAAAAGGCAGGTCAGGAATAATGTCAGACATTTCATGATGCAGATTTTAGATGATGGGGGCATACTAGCCCTCTTTACATCTTTGTCGCACCACCAGGAAGAACCTTACAGGGAACCAAGAACTTTTTTAACAAGGATCCTATTCATCCTGTTTATCCAATACCCTATCTGAGATGCTGATCGATCTGTTCCTGCAGGCTGTTTTTATAGTCATCATCCAGCACCTGCGGATGCTGGTTGGTATTGGTGAAAAGGTTTTTAACCTGCCTGTTGATCAGTACACTCTGTCGTTCATATAACCGGCAGATTGAGCAGCCGGTAAGATGGATTTTCAATTCTAGCTTTTCGCGTATGCTAAGAGTTGACAGTTGCCGTTTTTCAATCAGCAGGGTTGCCTTCCGGCAGTTATACGCTATCTTTTTTAAGTTGCCCATAGGTGAAATGTTTAAATCCAGTTTTTCTGGAGACAGGCCCTGAGATTTACTTTTGCGCGGTGGATGATGACCCAGAAGTTCGAAGCCGAAACCTTCAGCTCTTTGCAGATTACGTCTGTGGACTCATCCTCCATATGTTTCATGGTGAATACCGCCAGCCACATTGCCGGCAACCGATCAAGACAGGCCCTTAATGTAAGCTGGAATTCTTTTGTCAGCAGGGGATCATCTGCCGGCCGGGCAAAATCCTGCGGCTGCCTGGCCAGTGTCCAGTGACCATCATCCGGGTTGAAAAAATCATCCGGCCCCCGTTCTTCGTCAATAGCATGGCCGTGGTTGGCCAGCCCTGATGATCTTTTCCGGTAAATATCAATGATTTTGTTTCGAAGGATTGCTGTGAGCCAGGTCCTCTCAGTGCTTCGCCCTTCAAACCCCTGTAGTCGCTCCAGTGCGCCGAGAAAAGTTTCCTGTACGAGGTCGCGCGCCAGCTCTGCATCATTCAGCCTCGCGATGGCGTAGTTATACAGGTAGTCCGCGTGATTGGCTACCCACGATTGCGGGTAAACCAACTGGCTGCCGTCGGTCATGGATCCGGGTTCATTGGTCTGCATACTGGCTGTTAGTCGCACAACCCGGTGGTTCCTTACAAAAACCAGGAAGATATTCCGGGTGCTTCTTAAAGTTAAACTTTTGCAGACATGGTCACCATCAGAATGCTATTTTCTTCTTTCCTGCCTTGCCACAAGGTTTAAACTACAGGTCGGCCAAGGCTATATGCCCAGCTCCTGATTCCGCTCTATCGTACGGTGATTACTAACTCATCGTTTTTACCGGTAAGGGATCCAAACGACTGGCAACAATCATCCGGCAATCCGTTTTCGCGCAGCAGTTGTTCGAATTCAGTCGTATGGTTTTCATCCACTGCTACCAGTAGTCCGCCGCTGGTTTGCGGATCGGCAAGGATAAACCGCGGGCGCTCGCCGAGCTCCGATACCTTGTGTCCGTAGCTGTTGAGATTTCGGGTGGTACCTCCGGGAAAACATTTCCGCTCAAGATACCAGTCGAGCGATGGGATGACCGGAATCTTTTCCATTTCTATAATGGCTGCCACACCGCTCCCCTCGCACATTTCGGCCAGGTGTCCGAGCAAACCGAACCCGGTAACATCGGTCATCGCCTTTACGTATGGCAACTCACCGAACTTCTCGCCCAGGCTGTTCAGCCGCGTCATACTTTCCAATGCGATGGCCGCGTCCTCCGGCTTCAACAAACCTTTTTTCTGGGCAGTCGACAGGATGCCTACACCAATCCGTTTGGTCAGGTACAGCCGGCAACCTGCAGTAGCGGTTGAATTCTGTTTGAGGTTGGCAATGCGAACCATACCATTTACTGCCAGGCCAAAAACCGGTTCCGGACAATCAATACTATGTCCGCCCGCCAGGGTAATACCCGCTGCTGCACAAACTGCGCGTGAACCTTCGAGTACACGCTGTGCCACCTGCGGAGGCAGCTTATCTATCGGCCATCCAAGGATGGCGATGGCCAGTACAGGTTTACCACCCATGGCATATACGTCGCTGATGGCATTGGCCGAAGCAATGCGGCCAAAATCGTAGGCATCATCGACAATCGGCATAAAAAAATCAGTAGTGGAGATCAGTGCACTTCCATTTCCAAGATCCAGCACCGCAGCATCGTCCCGTTTATCATTGCCGACCAGCAGCCTGGTATCCGGAACGGCGGGCACGGTTGTATGGAGGATTTTATCGAGGTTTGCAGGGCTGATCTTGCATCCGCAGCCTGCCCCATGGGAATAGGCCGTCAGTTTTACCGGCTCACCGGGTTCAGGTATGATTGGCGTATGTGGTTGGTTCATCTTTTAATATTCATAAGTCCATTGATAAAATTTGGCGGGCGATTGAAGCCGGGTCGGTTGCCGCGGGTTCCATGGTCCGGATAAGTTGTTCCGGCCGGGAGGCGACACTGGTCGTGTATGTTTTATCATAATACACCAGCAGCTCTGCTATAAAATCTTCCATCCGGTTTTCATTGATTGCTTCTACAGCTTTCCGTGTCCGTTCATGTCCCAGTCTTTTCCAGATCTTTTGGGTGCAGTCGGCCAGGAACGTTTTATCGAGCGAGCCATATTCATCCACCAGGTTTTTAATGCGGATCTCCCTTGGTAGCTGCAGGTCGAGCAGCATGCTACCGGTCATCTGCTTCCAGAAAGCAGCGGGTATAAATCGCTTACCGATCGCAATACTTTCATCCTCCACCCACACCGGCGTACCCGCATCCAAGGCTGCAAGTTTTATCCCCAAATTATTTTCAAACTGCTCCTGTGTTGGCTGCAGCATCCGTCCCATACTGCCAAAGGCGGAGCCCTGGTGCTGGGCCAGGTCCTCGAGGTCTACTACCTGCTGGCCGAGTTGCTGCAGTTGATGCAGCACCCTTGTTTTTCCGGAACCGGTCTTACCCCCGAGGATGCGCATTGCCCGGTTTTTTTCAAACTGCCGGTGGATCCAGCCCCGGTATTTTTTGTATCCGCCAGTGAGCAGGAACACCTCAAAGCCATACATGTCCAGTGCCCATGCCATTGCCCCGCTTCTCATTCCTCCCCGCCAGCAATGCAGCGCTACTTTTTTATCCGGGGCAAAAACAAGTGCCTGCCTGATAAAACCCGACCATTTGCTTCCAGCAAGATCGAAACCCAGCAGGATCGCTGCTTCCCGGCCAACCTGCTTATATGTGGTACCTACCTGCACCCGTTCTTCATCGGTGAAAAGCGGCAGGTTAACAGCACCGGGAATATGGCCATGCGCAAACTCCGCAGGGGTTCGCACATCCAGCACCGGAACAGTGAACAGGGGGGAAACAAAGTCGTGTATACTGGTAGTATGGATCATGAGAATTATCGCCTGAGCCCAAAGATATTCGATCGCCGGACCAATATAATATAGTATCTTTTGATTATATAAACCAGGCCTCAACCAACCTTATCTTATTATGGGCAAGCCCGATATTGACAAGTTCATAGCAGAACTTGACGCGATCAATGATGGTCCCGACAGGAAAAAATACAAGGATAACACCCGATCATTACTCGGCGAAGGCGATGCTGTTTTTAACGCAAGCGCCATCATTCAGCAACGTATAAGTGATGGCACTTTCCAGCAAACAATTTCCGGTGTTACCTACGTGGAGGAAACGATTGATGGAACAACCTTCAGGCGACCGGTGGTCGACCTGGTGCAGCAGGGTGGCACTATGCTGGGTATCGGCTTGCTGGGGTATACCTATATCATGGAGAAAGCAGGGGTGCGGTTCCGCAGTATGGCAGGCACCAGTGCCGGAGCCATCAACACCCTGCTGCTGGCAGCACTTCCCCAGAAAATTTACCAGGAAAAGTCTTTCTTCTTCGATGATGGACGGCAGGCAGTGAAATCAGAATTCCTTGCACACCTGGTAGCCAACAAGCAGTTTATCAGTTTTATTGATCGGAGGGGATTGTTGGGCAAACTGCAATGCTGGCTGCTGAACAGGATAAAAATGGTTGGTAAGGTGCTCAATGTGGCCAGACTATTACTACCCATATTGATCCTTGGGTTATCGGCACTCATTTATGCCGGACTGAATACTTTCTTATTCCGGTTGTCAAATGGACTGGAGGAAAAGGAAATCAAAATTTACAATTTTGTCTTAGGCACCTTGGGCATCAGCGCAGTGATTTTATTGATGATATTCCTGGTATTTGCCTTGCTTAAAAATACAATGGGGGTAAACCCCGGTGAGAAAGTATACGAATGGATGAAGTTGATACTGGATACAGAATATGTTGGCGTCCGGACAACACGCGACCTGCTGAACAGCAAAAACAATGAAACCAAACCCATCCATGGCACGGAAGTGATCACAACTGATCCGAGAGTAGTTTTTATCACGGCTAACCTCACCCATAACCGGATTGTAAAATTTCCGCAAAACAACGGCGATTATTGGGACCCGCTGTACAAGGACTTTGTAACACCTGCCGCATATGTGCGGGCCTCCATGTCGTTGCCTTTCATCTTCCATTCGTTTATTCCCGACAACCGGCATGTACAATTGCCGGCGGGAGCACCTACACCTGAAAATGCAGTTCACCTGCCGGCAAGACTGGTAGATGGCGGCATGTTGTCGAACTTCCCGATCCGGGAATTCCATGTTCCGGCACCGGGGGAATGCAGGTATCCGACATTCGGAGTGTTGCTGGGTGCGCCTTCTATAAGAACGCAATCCGCAGAGGATGCACTCCGCGACTTCCGCAGCATCTCTGTTTTCAAGTACATCCTTTCATTTGTTTCCACTTTCAGGAACTTCTATGACGCAGATTTTCTGGCAAATCACAAGGAGCTCAAACTGATAGTAAAACCTGTTGACACCAGTGAGTTTAATTCACTCGATTTTGCGATGAGCGATGAAACTAAAAGGAAGTTATTCAAAGCTGGTGCCCGGACGGCAGTGGCACAATTGGAACAGTTCAACTGGAACGAATACCAGATCGTACGAAATCAGCAAAATTAAAAAACCCGCACTTTGAAAAAAACATGGAATTACTGGACGGTTTGCCTGCTGTTCACAATAACCTGCATCGTGATCAACAGCACGGTGTTTGCATTTCCCTGCATGCTCAACCTGGAATTTGCAAAATCTGCAGCCGCCATGGAAGATTATATCCGGCCATCCGGCTACCATCGTTTGCTGATGAACACGCTGGTCGACTATGGTTTCCTTATCGGGTACGGCCTGCTTGCCTTTTTTTCCTTGAAGATCATTCTGGAAGTTTTCCAGGGGAACGTGAATTCCTGGATTTACCTTTTATCATTTATAACCGGCGCCCTCGATGCGTTTGAGAATATTTTCCTGTTGCTGTCAGCGACCAGAGAGAGGGCTGTATACAGCGACGCTTACTTCTGGGCCGTGCGCATCAAGTGGGCAACGGCAATAATCATAGTGCTTGTAATAGCAATCGTTATCATTTTCAGTCTCATCGTCCTGCTCAGGGCAAGACCCAACCGTAGTTCCGGTACCTGATTCCGTGATCTTGCCTGGTGGTATTAGACCCCCACCTAACAGCAAAGCGCCAGCAAAACCTTTTTTTTGCGGCGGCTATCTCACTGATGGATTTCAACCAGATCCCTCTTTATTTCTTTTTCTTTGCCGGCTTTGCGAGGTTTCCTTCTACCCGGAACTTCACCATTTTGCTGATGAGTGACAACGGCATCGGCTCGTCAATCGGAAATTGCACCGACCCCTTACCCGTTTTAAATTTTGAAAGTTCCTGTTTGAATTCATCCGTGCCGGCCGGAGTGGGGTAAAAGCCAATATGGTTGGTGAACGCGGCGAAATGGACCAGGTTTCCATTCATGACGTACGTTGGCATGGCGTACTTGATCGCTTCTTCAGCCTTTGGAGCTGCCTTCCGCACAGTTGCCCTTACCTGTTCAAGTATCTTGCGTGTCGCTTCGGGAAAGCTTGCGATATACTCATCAATGGAGGCGGGAACTTTTCCTTTCATGGCGTTGGGGTTACATGGATAAATCACGTTCGCGCCCTTAATTTAAGGAATCCGGTGTAATTATTCATACCCGTGTTTTATAAACCACTGATGTAGGTGCCCAGCCCCCGCCCGCGTTCGGCCAGCTCCTTCA
>SDZZ01000775.1 GCA_004173255.1 Chitinophagaceae bacterium
CGAACAGGAATTCAACGCATGGTTCGACCTTTACCTTAAATAAATAGAGCTATTTACCGTTTCAGGGCTTTTTCAAAAATATCACCTTGAGCTAATCGACAAGGCTTGTCCTTTTTTTTTAGGACTTTGCGGTCCGATCAGAAAGCCATAAGGCTGCAGATGGGCAAAAGCGGCAGGGTATCTACCGATAGGCCAAGTTTTTTACATAATAGTGGACAACAAATCGCGTAGATAAAGTTTAGCTCGGTTCCGTTAAAAACAAAAAGCCACCAGAGATTTTTACCTTTCGCCAGCAACCAACCTATTTTTCCAAAACATACATCCAGTTTGGTTTGTTCGCTGGACATGCCCAACCCCAGAAAACCTTCCTACCTGGATTTCGATAGCGCCAGCTATCCATGGAAACCCGACATCGACTATAAAAAGCATCCGGAAAAGTACAGGGTGGGCAAGGGCGAGCAGGGCGTACTGATCTGCGAGCCCTATAAAAGCGAAATAGGCCGGCACTGGAGGTTCCGCACGCCCGAAATTGCCACCCAAAGCAGCCAAACCATTTTCGCTATGTTTCTCCAGTACCTAAGCTCCGTTGATTTCGTGGGCGCTGACATGGCAAGAAAATACCTGCAGATGGGTTATACCAGGGCCAGAAGATATGCCAACTACAAAGGTGGCCGGAAGTACGATAGGGAAAAAGATTATGAGCAGCTGGAGCGCGGCACCGGCTCGGAGGAAAAAGCCCGGGCAGCGGAAATCTTCTACCGCAGCTATAAAAAAGCGGAGGCTGATCCGGTTTATGCGAAAATGAAAAAGGACTGGAAACAAACAAGGGGCTGAGCCAAATAACATTTAGTGATCCTATCCATACACTGCTCCCTTCGACCGATCCAGCATGACTACTCAGTCAATTCGATCCATACCGGGCAGTGGTCGCTTGATTTCTCCCATCCCCTTACATGGCTATCCACCCCGGCGGAAGCCAGACGACCGGCCAGCTTTTTATTCAGAAGCAAATGGTCCAGGCGAAGACCGGCCCCTCGCGGGTAGGCATTACGCAGATAATCATAGAAAGTATAGATGCGCTCCTCCGGATGCAGCGAGCGGACCGCATCGGTCCAGCCCTGGGAAAGCAGCTTTTTGTAGGCCTGCCGGATCTGGGGAAAAAAAAGTGCATTGTCCAGGTATTTTTCCGGCTTGTAGGTATCCAGCTCGGTCGGAATCACATTGTAGTCCCCTATCAGCATTACCGGCAGCTCAAAGGACAGCAGTTTTTTGCCATGACGGGTCAGGCGCTTGAACCACTCGAGCTTATAGTCGAACTTTGGTCCAGGGGCCGGATTGCCATTGGGCAGGTACAGG
>SDZZ01000776.1 GCA_004173255.1 Chitinophagaceae bacterium
ATCCTGAAAGATGCGGCCGGTACTGCGGTATATGGCGCACGCGGTGCCAATGGTGTGGTGATCGTTGTAACCAAGAAGGGTAAAATCGGTACACCACAGGTTAACCTTGACTACAATGAAGGTATTACCACATTTACTATCCGCCCCAAAATGCTGGATGGCATTACCTACATGAACCTGGTCAATGAAGCAAAAACAACCCGTGGTGAATCGCCACAGTACACCCAGGAATACATCAACAATACTGCATCGGGGATTGATCCGTTACTGTATCCGAATGTGGATTGGATGAAAGCGGTATTCAATGATCACGCGCGCAACAGGCGCCTGAACCTGAACGTGAATGGTGGGTCGGACCGCGCCCAATACTATGTGTCACTGGCGTACTACAACGGAACAGGATTCCTGAAGACAGACGGTCTCGAAAATTATAATTCTGCACTGAAATACACGAGGTACAACTTTACCAGTAACCTGACCGTGAAGGTTACCAATACCACCAAGCTGGACCTGGGTCTGCAGGGATATGTGTCAAACGGCAATTACCCTGGTGAAAACACCGAAGACATTTTTGGATCTGCGCTGGACATCCCGCCAGTGGAGTACCCGATCATGTATCCGGGAAACTTTATCCCCGGTCGCTCATCCAACGGTGGTCTCCGGAACCCCTATGCTGACCTCACCCG
Organism: Chitinophagaceae bacterium; assembly: GCA_004173255.1. Classification (GTDB taxonomy): domain Bacteria; phylum Bacteroidota; class Bacteroidia; order Chitinophagales; family Chitinophagaceae; genus JBEVJC01. The sequence goes on from SDZZ01000776.1 coordinate 687, forward strand.
CCGCGGCTACCGGACAGAATTCAAGAACCAGTTATATTCCAACCTCCGGCTTACACAGGATCTTTCCTTTATTACCAAAGGGCTGAATATTACAGGTATGTTCTCCTTTGACGTGTACAACGAAATGACGACCAAACGCTCCAAACGCGAACCGACTTACTTCGTTGACCAGGCCAACCCATATAATCCTGATGGGACACTGAACCTGGGACAACCGACATTTGCAGGCGGTGGTAACTTCCTCAGTTACGAGCGCGGCAACGCGGGTCGGCGGCAGTTTTATACCGAAGCTTCGGTAAACTGGGAAAGGGTCTATAACAGCAAGCACAGGCTGGGTGCGATGGCGCTTTTTTATGCAGAGGATAAAATGAACAACTTCGCGGGTGATTTCACATCTTCTATACCCGAACGGTATGTCGGGCTTGCGAGTCGTTTCACCTATTCCTATGATGACCGTTATTTCGCGGAGATCAATGGCGGGTATAACGGTTCCGAATTGTTCGCACCGGATAACCGGTTCGGTTTCTTTCCTTCCTTTGGTATAGGCTGGGTACCTTCGAATGAGAAATTTTTCGAGCCAATCAAAAATGTTATCTCGTTCCTGAAATTCCGTTACACGGATGGGAATACCGGTATCGGACAGATAGACGGACGTCGGTTTGCCTACCTC
>SDZZ01000777.1 GCA_004173255.1 Chitinophagaceae bacterium
GCTTGGTAAAAAATTATATGTGCCGGCGCACGCAACGATAACGCCGGCAATCAGTGCTGCCGAACTGGAAAGCATTCTGGTCTGGCACCGGCAGGTATACCATCCTGTTATTGGGTTTGTGGGTTTTGAGGCGAAAGATGCGATTGACCTTGCCAGCCTGGTCAGCATAGGTGGGACTTCATTGTCCGACTGGAGTTTTGCCAGCCCCGGTTACAACGCCAGGCCACCGCTAAGCGAGATACTGGTGCAACAGGCAAGTGCCGATGAAATGTTGGAGTCGATCAGCGAAGAACTGGAAACAAAAAACCTGGAAGATATACCAAAAGACAAGGACCGTGAACCGACGGCTTTGGACAAATTGATGGACAAAGTCAGACTACCCTTATTCAAGGTTGCCTTCCATGCGCTTTCAGCCGTGGGTCGTATACTGCCTTCGGGCGAGGGTGGTAGTGGTGGGTTGGACCGGTTGGCCACCTGGCTACTGACGTCAATCGGCGACCTGGAAAACAAACGACAGGACGAACTGATGAGGTTATTAAATCTTTTCGAAAAAGACAAAGATGAAGCGTTGAAATACGCACCCCCGTTGGATTCCCCATATCTTAACCGGGGCCGGTCAAGACCTTCCGGTACATTGTCCCGCCGCGACACCAATTTTAACCTCGGTAGCCTCGGCGGTGGTCGCCTGGGCAATAGCTGGGATCCGGGTTCACACTATTTTACATTACAACGTCACTACCGTAAACTGGCAGAAGAACACAGCACCACGGACGCAAAAAAAGCGGCTTACATCTACGCACACCTGCTCGGTGAGTTTTCCTCCGCAGCATCAGTGCTGAAGAAAGGCGGGTTTTATCGTGAGGCCGCATCCCTGTACCGCGATCACCTGAAAAATGAAATGGCGGCAGCGGAATGCCTGGAAGAAGGTGGCCTTACTCTCGAAGCAATTGAACTCTACAAAAAAATGGACAAGGTCGAAAAGGTGGGTGACCTGTACCGCGGACTTGGACAGGCAAATACTTCACATACATATTATGAGATGGCTGTGTCAAAACACCTGGCTGCCGGAGCTTATTTTGACGCCTCGGGAATACTTGATAGCAAAATGGAAAAAGCTGAACGGGCCAAAAGCATCCTTATGGATGGATGGGAAAAAAACAGGCAGCCGGAGAGTTGCCTCAAGGCCTGGTTCGACATTTCGATCCGCGGCGAGGATGAACCCAGCGAACTACTAAGACAAGTCTTTGCAAACCTTGATGACGACACCAAACCAAAACAGCTGCTCGATGTACTCGAGTACGTAAACGATACCTACCTAAAAGAAAATCCTGACTCACCCGCACCCGCTATAGCTT
>SDZZ01000778.1 GCA_004173255.1 Chitinophagaceae bacterium
GTATGTTCTTGCAGCGGATTGCCTGTTTCCAGTCACTTTTGCAAGGACTTTGGCCTTGCTCCGCCCAAAAAGTACTCCTTTGCGAAAATGTTTCTGCTGTTTTAAGGCGGTATCCTTGCCGACAAACATCCGTGGCAGGTCAGGGTAGTTCTGACCGTTGACAGTTGGGAGGAAAGCGCAGGTTAGGAAGAGAACACCTGCTGCCCTCATAAGTGGGGATCTCATAATGTAGGTTTGAATGGTTTTTGAAATTTAACTAAAATCGATGAATTCAGGTGGGAAATTACGGTGCCCGGGATGGCAATGGCAGGGTGTTATGACGGAAATTCCGGGGGTGAAAACACGCGAATTCGTGCCACTGGCTTGCATGGCGGAGTATATGCTGCCTGGTGGAGAGACCTCGCAAGGGATGTGCGCCGACGTTGCCAATGATATGTTCAGTCGCCTGGAAACCTAACCTGTTAACATGCCAAGTGCTCCGCCAGCTTTGTGAACATTGAGAACGTTGGAGTCCGCCGTACTGATGAGCGTTTTCTTAAACCGCATATCAGCAACGCATACTCTGGGAGGGTTGTTTGTTGGTCTGCCTGGGATTTATAAAGTTCAGGGTCGGCGCATCGCTTTTAATCCAAACGTTTGATTTTTCATGTAACGAATTGTGTCGGAAGTCACTACTCCTATCCATATACGGAGCGCGCAGTTCCAGGACGATGTTGCGATCCCTTGTATGTGTAAAGTTGAAAAACTAACCTACTATACAAACGATTCCTATTTTCGCAGGTCGTAAGCCCCCTGCCAGAAATCAAATTCCAGTTTCGAAGAAGTTACAAATGCCCCCGTCATCCGTTCACGCATTGCCGGTGTTGCCTGTGCCGCTGCGATATCACAGATACTGATGGCCTTGTTCACCGCCACGGCGAATTCCTCTCCGCCATAGGTGTCGATCCACAACTGGTAGGGATTTATATCCTTTTCCCGCGCGGCATTTTCCTTTCGGATACTATTTTCCCTCAGGATATAATCACCCACCTTTTTATAAATCCAGAAACAGGGTAGCAAGGCCGCCATGCCCACTTCCACCGGATCAAACGCAGCGGTGCTTTTGAGATAATGAACATAGTGGTGGCAGGCAGGTTCGGGATGTCCCCGATCCGAAACACCATACAGACCAAAGTACTTTTCATGCAAAGCGTTTTCAACCACTATCGCGCCTTCGGCAAAACGGATAAATGACAAGACATCCTTCACATCCGGCGCCCTGGCAGCTACCACTGCGAGCGCCCGTCCGAAATGTTCGAGATATAGGGAGTCCTGTATCATATAAAACCGGAATTTTTCAGGGGGCAGACTGCCAT
>SDZZ01000259.1 GCA_004173255.1 Chitinophagaceae bacterium
GGCAATGCGGATACCTGCACGGTTTCCCTTGCAGGAAAGTCACCTTCGAAATAACGTCCATATACTTCATTCATCGCCGAGAAGCTGGCCATATCTGTCAGGAAGATGGTTGTTTTCACTACATTCCTGAAATCCATGCCTGCCGCCTGCAGTACGGCTTTCAGGTTTTGCATGCAACGATGGGTCTCTTCCTGGATATCTGCGTTTTTCAGTTCGTTAGTATCGGGATCAAGGCAAATCTGCCCTGAAATATAAAGTGTGCTGTCGGTCAGGACGGCCTGGCTGTATGGACCAATTGGCTCGGGTGCGCCCTTTGTCTGTACGATCGTTTTGTTCATTGATAGATTTAAAATTGATTCAGCGAATATAGCTTTATGCACTTTCTTTGCAAAAAAGCGGTTATGGACCTGCTATTGCTGGCCGGCGAACACCGGAAAAATGAGTTTTTATCAATAGTCCCCTCCCCCGGTTGTAAGATCCAATGGCTGGATAACCTTCCGGTTGATGACAAAACATTAAGGGCCGACCTGGTGATCGACCTGCTGTTTGATAACAGCCCGGGTCGTGTGGAGCGGCTGCAACAACCCGCCTTTGATTGTGTTATGGTAAACTGGTTGCAGGGCGGCCTGCCGGGAAACCTGGTGGCAATTAACGGGTGGCCCGGATTTATGGGCCGCACGCTCATTGAAGCCAGTTGCGGGAACGAAGGGGTACGGCAACATGCGGAAGTGCTGGCTGCACAGGCAGGACGTACCATTGAGTGGATAACGGAAGCTTCGGGCTTTATCAGTCCCGCCATTGTCGGCGGAATCATCAATGAGGCATTCCTGGCGCTGGAAGAAGGCACTGGTACGGAGGAAGCGATTGATACCGCCATGAAACTGGGAACGAATTACCCTTTCGGTCCATTCCAATGGGCAAGGCAGATTGGCTACCGTAATGTGGTCGATTACCTGGAGTATAACAATCGGCACACTCCGGGATACCAGGTCTCCATCTTGTTGAAAGAAAAAGCTTTGGCACAATAATGGCAATTATTTTACATATAGATACGGCGGTGGAAACAGCGTCCATTTGCCTGGCTGAAAATAATGTGTTGGCAGGTTTTGAGATGAACGAAGTTCAGAAGGAGCATTCCTCCTGGTTACATCCAGCAATCCGCAGAATTTTCGAAATGGCCGGCAAAAGTCCAGCAGACCTCGACGCAGTTGCAGTGACGGTGGGGCCAGGATCGTATACTGGATTGCGGGTGGGACTGTCCGCAGCCAAAGGTCTTTGTTTTTCGTTGGGTAAACCCCTGATCAGCATAAATACACTTGAACTGATGGCTTCCGATGCACGCACAGAGGGAGCAGATTTTATCATTCCGGTGATTGATGCAAGACGTATGGAAGTTTTTACCGCAGTGTATGATCATACCCTGCTTGAACTGGAAAAACCTTCTGCATTGATCCTTGATGAAAACAGCTACGGGTATTTCCTTAACAAAGGAAAAATCCTTTTCACCGGGAATGCCGTTAATAAGGTCAGGAAAATAATCAGGCACGATAATGTATTATACCATGAACAGATGCCTACAGCGAAATCGATGACCAGCCTGGCTTTGGACCGGTTTATATCAATGGATTTCAGTGATGTGGCATACCTCGAACCGATGTATGTGAAAGAGTTCCACGAGGCAAAACATTAAACCTTACTTATCATGATAATTCTTACGTTAATTAACCTTAAAACAGATTATACCTGAGTATTTTGTAACTACTTAACAAGCTGATACCATGAATAACTATACCCTCGCGTTTAACACACCGGCAGAGTCAGGAGATTCCATCAAGGTTGACCTGCTGAATGTAAAGAAAGCTTCCCTGGTTCTCAGGGCAATCAACCACAAGCTTCGCCAACAGGTGTTAAAACTGATCGACGAGCAAAAGAAAATCACCGTTACAGAAATTTATATCAAGCTGCGTCTTGAACAATCGGTAGCCTCCCAGCACCTCGCCATCCTGCGCAAAGCCGGATTTGTCAACACCGAGCGGGACGGCAAATTCATCTACTATACCGTTAATACCCCAAGGATCGAGGAACTCAACAGATTCGTCGATTCACTCCTGAACTAAATCGTTTTCCCTGCGTTGATACATAGTGTGGAATATATTAGACATTCCATTTTCCCCGTTCTGCCGGTACTGTGCCTGAGGCGCAACAGCTTGTCAGCTCCGGGTAAAAAATAACGCTAAAAGGAGTAGTTTTGCTCCAAATTGCACTATGTATATCAAGCAACTATACACGGGCTGCCTCAGTGAAGCGGCGTACTATATTGAAAGTGAAGGCGAGGCGGCAATTATCGATCCCCTCCGCGACATCGAAGTGTACCTGGACCTCGCAACTGAACGCAATAGCCAGATCCGCTACATTTTCGAAACGCACTTCCACGCCGACTTTGTGAGTGGCCACCTGGATCTTGCAAAGGCAACGGGTGCTCCCATTGTTTACGGCCCCGGAACCGATACCGGTTTTGTGGCGCATGTGGCAAAAGATCGTGAGCAGTTCCGCATCGGAAAACTGACAGTCGAAGTTTTACATACTCCCGGACATACCCTCGAATCAACCTGCTACCTCCTGAAAGATGAAAATGGAAAAGACCATTGCATTTTTACAGGCGATACATTATTTGTAGGCGATGTTGGTCGTCCGGACCTGGCACAGAAAGGAAATGAAATGACCACCGCCGATCTTGCGGGTATGTTGTACGACAGTCTCCATACACGTATTATGCCGCTGGCCGATGACGTGATCGTTTATCCAGCCCATGGCCCCGGCAGTTCCTGCGGTAAGAACCTGGGTCCGGATACATCCAGCACCATCGGCGAAGAAAAACAAATGAACTATGCGCTGAAGGCGGCTACCCGCGAGGAATTCATCACCGCAGTTACCGATGGCATCCCGCCTCCGCCGCAATACTTCCCCATCAATGCACGCATCAACAAAGAAGGATATGACAGCCTGGATGAAATCATGGACAAGGGCATGAAACCACTGTCGGTCGATGAATTTAAAAAGCTGATGAACGCGGATGACACAGTGATCCTTGACACCAGGAAATCATCCGTCTTTACCGAAGGTTTTATACCCGGGGCAATCAGCATTGGCCTCGACGGGCGTTTTGCTGAATGGGCCGGAAGCCTTCTCCCTTTTGATGTACCGATGTTACTGGTGGCGGATGAGGGGAAGGAAAAAGAAAGCATTGTACGGCTCGCACGGGTGGGTCTTGATAAAGTACAGGGTTTCCTGAACGGTGGTTACCCGGCGTGGGCAGCCAGCGGGGAACCGATCGATCTCATCATTGATGTGGAAGCGGATGAACTGATGATGGATATACCGTTTGACGAAAACCTGATGGTGCTGGATGTGCGCAAGCCTGCCGAGTTTGGCGAAGGTCACCTGAAAGATGCCATCAGCCTGCCTCTCAGCGACATGACCGACCCGGCAACCATGGCTAGTATTGATGATCATCACAATGTATACGTGCATTGCGCCGGCGGTTACCGCAGCGTGATAGCTGCCTCGCTGTTAAAAAGACAGGGCATTCATAACATCCGCAACGTGGTCGGCGGCTGGGGTAAGATCAAGGAACAGGAAAAAGCAGAAATTGTGAAGGAAGCCAATGTGCTGAACTGATCTGCCCACAACTTATAACAACCGGGTCACCTGATCCGGTTTTTTTGTGCCCTTACGAAGGCGACCCACGAAGTGCGCAACGTTGTTACTGGTCAATCGGCTGGCCGTATTCCGGTTTCCACTGGTGCCTCCACCTGCGGTGGCTCCACAGGTAATTCGCCGGATCCAGGCGGATAGTTTCTTCCAGCAGGTTACGGTACATGATGGTCAGTTCCTCGGGTGAATGTTGCGCCGCATGTTCCGTCATGGGCACAGCCCTGAACTGGTACATACCCCGTTTAATTTTCCGGAAACCAACAAATACCATGGCATTGTCGGACTTGACCGCACCACGTGCCGGACCGGTGATAAACGGCGCCAGTTTTCCAAAGAGGTTCAGCCAGTATGCATTGGAGGGATTGCTCGGGTTCTGGTCGGCGGCCAGTGCAAGGATGTGACGATTAGCCAGCAGTTCATCTTTTTTAACCCGGAAATCTTCTTTCGAAATCATATAGGTGCCATACCTCGACCGCGCCTTGTAAAAGATCTTATCAAATATTTTATTGTTGAGCCTTGTGTATACGCCAATGAAGGGGATCTTAAATTCTTTCCCGTATGCAAGATTTCCCAGTTCCCAGTTAAACTGGTGACCGGCCATAATATGGATATTAAACCCCCTTGCCACCAGGTCATTGATGTGGTCGAAATCGCAGTTGGTCCGTCGCTGCAGTTCTTTCGGCCCGATCGAAAGCATCTTGAGTGTTTCGATAAAAGTATCAGTCAGGTTACGGGTAAATTGTTTACTGATCCGCTTTCGCTGCGCGGCCGTTTTATCCGGAAATGCAATCTCCAGGTTCTGCATGATCACCTGTCTGCGGTAACCGGCAAAATAATACATGATCACATACGCCAGGTCAGAGAACAGGTACAGGATGCGCAGCGGCAGCAGGGAGAATACGTACAGGAAACCGTAAACAACATAATACATAGGCCGCAAAGATAAAAAACTATAACACGATGTTCTGTACGATTTCGCTTTTCTCCGGATAGTCGGTATCGAAGTGCAGACCCCTGCTTTCTTTCCGGAAAGACGCACCCTTCACAATCAGGTAACCGATGGTAATCAGGTTACGTAACTCCAGCAGGGCAGTGGAAAGGGAAGTGGACTGGTACAACGCTTCGGTTTCACCAAAGAGCAGGTCAAGCCGTTTGAGGGCACGTTCAAGACGCACGGTATTGCGCACAATTCCCACATAGTCGCTCATCACCAGCTGCAGTTCCTTCAGGCTCTGGGTAATCAGGATCATTTCCTTTGGTTCGGCCGTACCCTGTGCATTCCACTCGGGCACCCCGTTGGCAGTCTGCATCAGCGAAGCCTTTTCCGATACATCAATAAAACAACGATGGGCAAACACCATGGCTTCCAGCAGTGAGTTACTCGCCAGCCGGTTGGCGCCGTGCAGGCCGGTACTCGAACATTCACCACAGGCATACAGGTTGGTGATGGAAGTACGTCCCCACTCATCGGTTTTGATACCACCGCAGCTATAGTGTGCGGCCGGTGCAACCGGGATCATGCTGACGGCTATATCGATGCCGATCGACAAACACTTCTGGTAAATATTGGGAAAATGCTCGGTGAATTTTTCTTTGGAAAAATGACGGCAATCGAGCCATACATGTTCTGTACCCGTCCTTTTCATTTCGCTGTCAATGGCGCGCGCAACAATATCGCGCGGGGCAAGGTCAAGCCGGCTGTCGTACCGAGCCATAAATGCTTCCCCATCCTTGTTACGCAGTATGCCACCGTCGCCACGCACGGCCTCGGTAATCAGGAATGCCTGGCCTTTCAACCCCGGCTCGTACAATGCAGTGGGGTGGAACTGGATAAACTCCATGTTTTCGATCCTTCCCTTTGCGCGGTAAACCATGGCCACCCCATCACCCGTGGCTATGGCCGGGTTGGTGGTAGTGCGGTACACCTGACCATTCCCTCCCGTTGCCAGCAGGGTAATGCCTGCCAGGATGGTTTCAATACGATTGGTCTCCAGGTTGAGCACATACACTCCGTAACATTCGATATCGGGCGATGCCTTTGTGACCAGGTAACCAAGATGGTGTTGTGTAATAATGTCAATAACGAAAGAATGTTTATTGATCTCAATGTTGGGCTGCCGGCCCACTGCTTCCAGCAAGGCACGTTCCATTTCCCAGCCGGTAATATCCTTATGGTGGATGATCCTGAATTCCGAGTGACCACCTTCCTTGCCCAGTTTATAGTCGCCGTCCTTTTCCTTGTCAAACTGCGCGCCCCATTCAATGAGTTCACGCACGCGGTCGGGCCCTTCTTTCACTACAATCGATACCACATTTTTATTGCAAAGGCCATCGCCCGCAATCAGGGTATCCTCAATATGTTTTTCAAAACTGTCATTTTCGAGATCATTCACCACTGCCACCCCTCCCTGCGCATATTTGGTATTTGTTTCATCTGCTGCTGCCTTCGTCATGATCAGCACTTTTTTATCCGGGTACTTCCGCGAAATTTTGAGTGCATACGTAAGGCCTGCTATTCCCGATCCGATTACCAAAAAATCTGTCTTCATTACATTGAAATGATTTACAAATATCTGTTATCAGCTTAATAAATACGTTGACCAATAGTTATACGCTATTCTTAGCCTTCAATGGGCTTTGTTGCATTGCACCCCGAAGCCATCGTATGCATCCTTCCGTAATGCACCATTGCGCCAGCCCATAGGTTAGCATAATAATGATACCAGCTCCAGCAAATGCTTTTATAGTGTTGGCTAACATACCAGCCCCACCACCTATTTTAGCTCCTTCAAAA
>SDZZ01000779.1 GCA_004173255.1 Chitinophagaceae bacterium
CTCGATGGCGCAATGGTACCCGTTTGTGAGCACTGCGCAGCAAGGTTGATATTCATCAACGCGGCAATGCCGAGCAGGCAGAACGGGCGTAAAAAGGGTAGGGTAGAATTATTCATAAGGAGGTACGCTTTATAAAACAAAAGTAGAATCACGCAGGGTTAGCCACAATCATTGATCGTGTTGTTATCCTGTCGACAGATTTCTACGCACCGTTGGTGAAACACTTATTTTAAAGCGGAAAATGCTTTTGACGGTGATTTATAACCTTCCTATTTTCGACGCATGTTTCAGCAAATCGTGAACTGGCGAACGGTCCTTGCAGCAATCGCTATCGGCATTGTGACCGGCACTATCTTTTACTCGCAATACCTGGCGGGTAAAATTGCCGGTGAGGAACGACAGAAGGTGGAACACTGGGTGGAGGCCAGCAAGTCACTCCTGAACCCCGCGGTGACCGATATCCGTCTTCCGTTCCGCATTGTGTCGGATAACCATGACATACCTATTATTGAAACGGATGAGAACGACAGTATTACCAACTATGTTAATCTCGATTCGGCCCGTTCGGTAAATGATCCGGCCTATCTCAAACGCAAACTGGCCGACCTTAAATCGATCAACCTACCCATATTATATACCGACCCGCTCGACAGTACAAAAATCAACCGTTACTATTTTGGCCATACTGCCCTGCTGAATGAAGTCAGCATTTACCCCATTGTTCAACTCATTATTGTCGGACTGTTCATCATTGTGGTGTTCCTGGCGCTGCGCAGCAGCTATCGTTCGGTGCAGAACCAGGTATGGGCGGGTATGGCAAAGGAAACTGCCCACCAGCTGGGTACCCCCGTGTCATCGCTGGAGGGATGGGTGGAAATGATGAAGGAGATGCCGGGCAATGAAGCCATAGTGCAGGACCTGGGCAAGGATGTGGACCGCCTGCGGCTGGTATCGGACCGGTTTGGTAAAATTGGCAGTACGCCGCAACTTGAAAAGACCGACCTCGTAAAACAGATCAATGATATGGTCGATTATATCCGCAAACGATCGCCCGGCCGGGTGTTGTTTTCGGTCGAAACACATGGCCGTCATAGTATCGAAGCGCTGATCTCACCCCCATTATTCGACTGGGTAATAGAAAACCTGCTGAAGAACGCGCTGGATGCAATGGAGGGAAGGGGCTCCATCCATATCGACATGATTGAGGAAGCGAAGTCCGTAACAATCGATGTAACCGATACCGGAAAAGGTATTTCGTTTAAAAATGTAAGTAAGGTGTTCAAGCCAGGGTTTACCACCAAGAAGAGGGGATGGGGTCTCGGGCTGAGCTTATCCAAACGAATTATCTCCCA
>SDZZ01000260.1 GCA_004173255.1 Chitinophagaceae bacterium
ATAATGACATCCCGCAAGCCTGCCAGGGCTGAGACAACACAGTCGCTTCCCGCACATGCCTTTGCCAGTTCACTCGGATCCAATGGGTCGGCCACAACTACCTGGACACCCATTGCAGTAAGCATTTCAATTTTACTGGTATCTGTAGAGGGACGCGCAAGTGCTGTTACGGTTGCCCCGCGTTCTATTAATGCCTTGCAAATCCGGTTGCCCAGATTACCGGTAGCACCGGCCACTATTATTTTTTTCATCAGTTGTTGTTACCCGGGATAATAATCGGGAAGCTGTCTACTGAATCCATAATTGTACCGGAAAAAGGACGATCAGCCTTTTTCGCTCTTCCTGAATTCCAGGAAGCCAGCCAGCAGTATGACGCCCGCATAGATCAACGACCGTCCATTGAAGGCCGTGGTTTCGCCTGATCGGGGGCAGACAGGGATTGCATCCAGGTATTGTGTATTTATCGGAGAGTACCCTTACTGTCCAACCCTTCCCTGTTCTTCCCCCATACTACCGGCTGACCTTTTAACCGGTGCCATCTTTTTTCCCTTGCTGAATGAATACGTAAATCCCAGCGACACTACCCGCGTTTCAGCGACCTGGTCCATTGTAATATCGACATTGCCGTAACGGCTGCGGGCCTTCATCTTCTGGGTCCAGAAAATATCACGGACCGACAAACGGATCATTCCCTTTTTATTCCACACCTGCTTACTCAATCCGGCGCCAACCTGCCAGTAAGGCTTAATTCGGAGGACACCTTCCAGCGAGCCACCGCGATAAAATCCCGTCAGCTCGGCCATAAAGGTTTTAGTCAGTTTAAACTGCTGTGTAGTGTTCAGGAAAAAACTCGTCGCCTGCAGGTCAATATCTGCACCGGGTACGTTACCTGTATAGCTGTCATTAAACAGGTTGACGTTGGTGTTGTTTGTCCACCACTTCCTTACTGGCATATTCGCTGCCACCGAAATACCAAATTGCCGGTAGGTTGCCACGTTTTCCGGTATGTTGGAGGCCTCATTGCCATTTTGCCGGATAATCTCCTGCACCACGTCATTGGTAAATGTATAGTTCAGCGTTGTGGTGATCATATTCTTCCAGGTATGCGAAACTTCAATGTTATCACTGATCGATGGTTTCAGGTTGGGGTTACCACGACTGTACGTATAGCGGTCAAGGAACCGGATGAATGGATTCAGGTTACCATATGCCGGACGACGGATCCGCCTGCCATAATTGATGTTGAGTTTATTTTTTGCATCCGCCTCATACTGGACATAAGCAGTCGGAAACAGCTGCGTGTAATGCCGGTCAAAATTTTCACCGGTTGATTTCTGGCGCCCGGTGGCATTGGTGTTTTCCAGCCGCAGCCCGAGCTGAGCACTGAAACGCTTGCCGATAGGGCGTTCCAGATTTATATAAGCAGCATTGATGTTCTCTTTGTACAGGAAGTGATTACTCCGGTTGAGGTCGGGAACCTGCATACCATTCAGGACACTATCATACCGCGCATTATTATCGGTATTCACAATACTCGATTTGATCCCTGCCTCAAATTTTCCTTTTTTTCCAAGTGGTTTATAATAATCCACCCGGCCGCTGTATACGTTGATGTCCTGCGGCAGGTCACCGACCAGCGTATCTGGTTTAGCGGCGGCATTACCATTCGCGTCGAAATAAACGTTTTCCAGAAGTTGGTCCGTGGCTGAACGGAAGCTGGCTCCGTCAAGGTCCGCGGTGATCTCCGACCCGTTTTTATCCAGGATCCTGCGGAAGTTAAGGTTGCCGTTGATTCCTGTCCAGTCCATCTTATTTTCTACCCGGGCATTGGTAATACTTTGCAGCACCTTGTCGGCCCCTGCAATTTCAGTCCGGCTGGGATTCCGTTGCGAGCCATCACGATCCATTACATTGAATGTAGCACCGATGGTTGTTTTTTTACTGGCGAAGAAGTCGACGCCCACTTTGGCATTGTAGCCGTTCATTTCAACCACCCGGTTGGTTTCCTGGGAGAATATCCGGCTGATCTCATCATTTGCTTGCTCACGGATATTGCGGTAAAGGTACAGGTTGGAAAATCTCTTCTGGTAATTGTGGCCAAGGTTGGCAAACCAGTTGACCTTGCCTTCCCGATAGTTGAAGTTGAACGTCTCGCTCGTTTTCGGATACCTGCCCTGGGAATACGTAACCCCGGCCGAACCATTCAATCCAACCTTCAGCAGTTTTTTTGTTTTGATATTGATCGGACGCATCCACATTCACGATGGTCCGGTCGGACCGTTGCTCAATCAGTGGCCGCTTTGACTCCACAGTCACTCCTTTCAGGACGGACGCCTTTGCTGAATCAGCGGTTACTGGTTTGGGAACCGGGTTTTGCGCAACTGCGCTGGAAAAAATGGACATGCCGATGGCCAGCAGTACGGTAGACAGCTTCATAAAATAAGGTTTATGGTTAAGGTTAAATCAGGGCAAAGGATGCCCGGTCATTTTTGTTTTTACAAAAATTGGTATGGTAAGAAAGATGAATGCTATGATGTGATCTGGATCTGCCCGTGGATTTCGCAGGCCGATCAATCCGTATCGAAATTTTTCTTCCTGAACTTTTCGTACCGCGGTTTCAGTTCGTCAATTTCCATCCCGAGTAAATACATATTCCGGAAAATCTGCGGAAGTTCCTTTTCGATGAATTGTGTTTTGCGGTAATCCGTTGCCTGTTTGATGGCATCATCACCCACAAAGTAGCCGATGCCGCGTTTGTTGAAAATGATCTCCTGCCCCTGCAGGAATTCGAACGTCCGCATAACCGTATTGGGATTCACTTCCAGCTGGACTGCCAGTTCGCGTACGGCCGGGATCCGTTCACCCGGGGTCCACTGCTTAAGCAGGATCCGTTCGCAGACATAGTCAGCGATCTGGAGATATATTGCTGTTGATTCTCTGAATTGCATAGTGCCTTATTTTGAAAGCTATACTTGCTTTGCTTTTAACCGGAAATATGTTAATACCCAAAAGAATGGTGGCGTAAGCCAGGTCAGGACAGTGAATGCCCGTCGTGACCAGAGAGGCTCCAGGAAGAAGGCACCATTATCGATGGCAACTTTATTTGTCAGGTAAATAATGATAAATACGAGGAAACAAAAAACCAGGCCGCAGATGCCGGTTTTCAGGAAACTGTATCGTTTGAACAACACGGATCCGAAAAGGAAAACCGATTGCACAGAAAGATAGAAGAGTAAAAGGTTGCCCCTTGCAGTATCGGCAAAATCGAAAATCACCAGGTCAAACACATTGGCAATTCCATACTCGTGGTAGTCGCCTGGTGTAATGGCGGGAGGCCGCATCATCGTTGATGCAGGCACATCAACCAGGTAGAAACAAAGGGTGAACAGGGCTAAAAAGAAGGGCACGGAATAAAACAGGCCACACAGTACTTTTTCAAAATGTGATGCCGGCACCATCATGTAATTAATCCCCTTTGCCGTGGATGAAAACTGGCTGAAATACTGACTGGCATAAAAGCTGCCCAGCCCGAAGAGTGGCAGGTAAAAACTTGCCTTCTGGAAATTCTGGTCGAAATCGTGCGGACTGTTGGCCAGCATGGCTACCAGGAACCACAACGTCATCACCCCGATATAGGCAGCAATCGACAACAGGTATCGTTTGCGGTTGTCGGCCCAGTGTTGCAGCATAAGTAGCTGTAATCGTTTACCACTGAAAAATTCGTTCATAAAAATATTTTTCGCTTTGCAGCAGTTGGTTGTTTTGTATTACGATGGGAAAACGCGGGTGATTTTATCCTTGCTCATGACAATAGCTTTGTAGAGCAGTTCAAGGTCAAGCTCGGTTTCGTCATCATTTTTATTTTCCGACACAATCAGGTTGCCCTGCAACGATGATTCAGCATAAATCGCATCAGCGGCTTCTGCTTTGTCATAGGCAAACCGGAACGACAGCTTCCGGGTGATTTCCCGGACCGGCTGGTCAAACAGGATCTGGCCGTTGTCAATTACCGACACGTGATCGATCAGGTATTGCAGGTCTTTTACCTGGTGGGTGCTGATGATAATACAGCGTTGGTCGTTGAGCGCGGCGGCCAGTATCTTACGGAACTGGCTCTTGCTGAGGATATCGAGCCCATTGGTCGGTTCATCCATCAGCAGCAGCTTTGCGTTGGTCGCCAGCGCAAAAGCAATCAGCACTTTCTTTTTCTGTCCGTAACTCATTTGCTGGAGTGACTGGTCAGCCGGCACTTCAAATACTCCGATGTATTCATTGAAATGTTCCTGGCTGAACGCGGGGTAAAAGGGGGCGTGCCGTTTTACAAAATCGGTAATCCGGATATCGGGCAGGTAAAACTCTTCCGGCACCATGAATACATCCTGGAGAAAAGATGGCTTGCGTTCAAACGGTTGGTGCTGGTCGACGGCCACCTGGCCATGGGTTGGTTTGAGCAATCCGGCTATAATCCGCAACAGGCTCGACTTGCCTGCACCGTTGCTGCCAAGCAATCCGTATACCTGTCCCGGCTGGAACTGGAGCTTGATATCGCTGAACACCGGTTTGCGGCGATAGGCGAAACTTAGGTTGGAGATCTTGATCATTAGTTGTGATTTGGTGTACTAGTTAAATAGTACACTGTAAAAGTAGAAACTTTCCGGAAACTTCCAAATAAATTTTTTTGCTGACTATTCATTGTGGCGTGAACGGCCTCACTGAATGGCGGGTCTGCCCTGAATTTTCTCAACGCATCAGTCGTACTTTGTATTTATCAACTGGCCAGGCGATAGCCGCCTACCGGTCGGTACATTGTAAAATTCTACAACTCCCCTTATGCGAAAATTAATATATGCCATCAACCTCACACTGGATGGGTGCTGCGATCATACAAAAGGTATAGCCGATGAGGAGATCCACGACTTTCATACCCGCCTTCTCCAAACCAGCGACACATTTCTTTATGGCCGGAAAACTTACGAACTGATGGTCCCGTTCTGGCCCGACATTTCGAAGAATCCCAGTGGTGATAAATCCATGGATGAATTTGCGATGGCTTTCACAGGCATTCGTGATATAGTGGTGGTCTCGAAAACATTAAAATCGCCGGATGAAAAGACCAGTATCATCAAAGGCAACCTTCGGGAAGAAGTGCTTCGTTTAAAAAAAGAGCCAGGTAAACCTATCCTGACCGGTGGAGTGGATATACCCTCACAGCTGATTGCGCTCGACCTGGTCGATGAATTTGTATTTGTGTTCCAACCGGTGCTCGCGGGTGAAGGGCGGCGTTTATCACCCGGCATTCCGGAAATGAAAAAACTTTTGCTACTGGACGTAACGAGATTCCGGAACGGCGGTGTGGCTGCCCGATACGGCAAGACGCCTGATTGACGATCGGCGAGTTAGTTTGTCATTGAGCCATTGGCGAAGTCTTTCGCATCTGCTGCCATTTTTTATAGGTGGCACTCCGCCACAAATATTCAACCGGACCATAATTAAAATACCGCAGCCAGAGATGACTCAACAGGATCTGCACGGCAAACACCAGTATACCAAAAATAGTATAGTAGAAGGGACCCACCTGACCGATGTATCCGAAACCAGCGCCAAGGAACACGACACTGCCAACGATCGATTGGAACAAATAATTGCTGAATGCCATTTTGCCGACAGGCGCAAGTATCGATAAAAATTTTCCCGCTTGTTTCCGGAACAGCAGCATCAGCACGGCCACATATGCCAGCGCCAGTGGTACTACTCCCAGCGCGTAGGCGATGGTCTGGTAAAGCCCCGTTTTGTTCATCATCCAGTAGTCGGCGCTGTGGTTCGACATGTAATCGGCCAGCATGTAGTTGGCCGGAAGTCCCACTACCAGACCGATTGTTATGATGATGTAAAGCGTTTTTTTATACTCGTTGATCCGCGTGTAAAATCCAGAACGACCCAGCGCGTAACCGATCAGGAATACTCCCAGTACTTTCGGGATGCGACTTACAAAGAACAGATAGCCATAGCGGAAGAAAAATCCGGCAACGTTCAATTTAAGCGCATCCCACCAACCCGCCGTAGCGAGGTAAGCGGCAATATCAGCTTCTCCATACATGGGATGGCCAGAGATTTTTTGCGCCATCATGCCGCCGGTCTCATACATGAAGCCCGCAGGCAACCCGAGAACAGGCCACACCATTTTTGCGGCATAGAGCGCAATAGGTAAAAGAATAAGTACAGCTCCGGTGACCAGCATGGTCCGATCGGACAATTTGCGCATCGCCAGCAAAACGAATCCCAGCATGGCATAGAAGAAGACAATATCGCCCGACCAGACCATCAGGTGCAGCGCCCCAAGGAGCAGCATCCAACCCAGTCGTCGCCGCACCACGGGCACGGCGTTAATGCCCCTTGCTTCTCCGCGTTTGATCTGTAAAGCGATTCCCCACCCGAACAGGAGGCTGAAGATGGAATAAAATTTCCCTTCAATCAGCATCTGGTGCAGGAACGACATGGTATGATCCAGGGCAGGCGACAGCCATGGGCCCGATGCAGGCGCCTCGGGCGAATACCACGAAAAGCCTGCAAGGTTGGCAATAAAGATTCCGAGAATGGCGAATCCGCGAAGAACGTCCATGAATTGTTCGCGTTCCTGTGACGCGACGGGGGCTAATGCTGGCATTTGTTGTTAGTCTTGGTGGTGAAAGGCTGAAGTTCTGCCCCAATGATCGAATAAGTGCGGAGATTTCCTGCATTCTACCGGAGGAACTGTGCAGAGATCATCAGCTTCCGCCAAAGTACCGTGTTTCCATGAATGCCGGCATACCCTGATCAGGTTAGTTTCACTTTTCAAAGCACATTAACGCTGACAGGCTACGCCCGTTGCATAAAATAAAAATACATCGGCCGGTTTACACTAAAGCCAAGCCGGTTGTACAGTGCAACCGCCCGGGTATTATCTGCTTTCACATGGAGGAAGGCCTGCCGGCCCTGCGATCGGATGAGGTGCAACTGGTGTACGATCAGTGCAGCAGCATATCCTTTTCCCAGGTGGTCGGGATGGGTACATACAGCGCTGATTTCATTGTAATTTCCGACGTGCATCCGCTGGCCGGTCATGGCTACCAGTTTTCCATTGTCGAAAAATCCATGGTAGTGGCCAAACTCAATCGTCCTTTTAGCGAATGGCCCTGGCCGGGTAAGTTTTACCAGTTCCACCATTTCATCGATGTGGGCGGAACCGAGCGGTTGTGGAACCAGGTCAGCCGGCGGCGGTAATGGTATGTCCGGAAAAATGAACTGCAGTCCTTCCAGGCAGGTCTTCAAACTCCAGCCCGCTGGTTGTTCAATGGGATCGGGCCGGGCAAACACAATCTGACGGCCAGGAGGTAAAAGGTCATGAAGTTCACGGAACCCATCCTGGTAATTGGTAGGGAAACCTGCAAAAGGTGCTACGGCCTCGTCATAGTAACGAACCGTGGAGGTACCGTTGCCCAGATGCGCGTCCCTTGCTGCCAGTGCGTTGTAAACCGGGTTATAAAGAAGATCCTCCATAGCAGCGAAGATAAATCGTCCGGTCTCCTTCCCAGCCGGCTAACCCGGAAAAATGATTGCATTACATCGCGGAGCAAGCATTACAGCCTGGCAGAAATATACTACACCATAGTTTGCAAAATAAAGACGCTACTTAAGCGGTAGCCGTGTTTGCGCCTTCCATGGTCCGGCAGTACGTACCCATCAGTGTAATCAGCTGAAGTTGCACTTCCCTTGCGGCGGCCTTGCAATGAAACGATACATGACTGGACGCCCGCAGTTTCATCATATGGGAGAAGAGGTCATTGATGGATATATCCATTTGTTTGCTCGCAACCACTGTGCTTTCATAACCACGAAGCAGTTCTTCATCCGCGTCGATCATGCCGAGCGACTTGTGTTCATTTGCTTCATTTTTCAGCCTTGAACAGATGGTTTCCATCACATTTTCATTATTTGGTTGCATTTTTGAAGCACTTACCCGGGTTGTGAGCCCTGTTTTTGTTGGATAGTGTAATTTAATATTTTTCACTAATACGTGCTTCAGACTGCAGAAAAAAAGGTTCAGAGTCCGGCTGATGTCCGAAATTGATGTTTTGCCCTACAATCCTTTTAAATTTTTAAACCAACTATCATGGCTGAAAACACAAACCCTGTTACGATGACAGGACCCGAAGACGGTCCATCACTTTCTATTGTCGGTGATACTTACCGCATCATCCGAAACGGGCAACAAACCGGGAACGACTTTGCCGTGATCGATATGCTGGTTCCACCAGGTGGTGGTCCCGGCCCGCACCAGCACCCCGATTTCGAAGAGACCTTTTACATGCTGGATGGGGAAATCGAATTCAAATCGGAGGAAGGGACCTTCCTGGCACACAAAGGCGACTTCATCCATATTCCCAAAAACGGGATGGTCCATTGTTTTAAAAATAAATCAGGTGAAGATATGGAAAAGTTGCTGGATGATTTATTGCCAATTTTAGATGTAGAG
>SDZZ01000780.1 GCA_004173255.1 Chitinophagaceae bacterium
AACGCAATAAGATCGGCGATCTTATCTTACCTATTGCAGCCATCCGCGGTGAAGGTACCAGCAATGATTACTTTCCACCGGAAGTGCCTGCATTGCCGGCTTTCGCCTTGCAGAAAGCCATCTCCACCACCATTCGTGAGCATGAATATGATTACTGGACGGGCGTATGTTATACTACCAACCGCAGGGTTTGGGAACACGATGAACAGTTTAAAGCCTACCTCCAGAAGGTACGCGCTTATGCCATCGACATGGAAACGGCTACCATCTTTACCGTAGGATTTTTCAATAAAATTCCTACCGGCGCCTTACTCCTGGTGAGCGATTCTCCCATGGTACCGGAAGGCGTAAAAACAGAAGCCAGCGATAAATCGGTGACCGCGCAATTCGTGGAAAGGCATTTAAAGATTGGCATCGATTCCCTGAAACAATTGATCAATGATGGCCTAACGGTAAGGCACCTCAAGTTTTAAATCCATGCTGCCGCTGCTTCATATCGATCACCTGCAGATTTCTTTCCGGCAGGATGAAGGCGGGCATATCGCTGTACACAACAGTTCATTCGACCTGCCCAAAGGCAGTCTCACCGCTATTGTTGGCGAAAGCGGTTCCGGCAAATCCATCACGGCTTTATCTATCCTCGGGCTATTGTCAAAACAGGCTGTAGCCACAGGGAAGATATTATTCAGTGAGGATGGCCAACACAGCACCGACCTTATCTCTGCCTCACCGGAAACCATGAGCCATATCCGGGGCAATAAGATCGCGATGATCTTCCAAGAACCGATGACCTCGCTAAACCCGCTTTACACCTGCGGCGAGCAGGTAATGGAAACCATACGCCGCCATAAGAAAGTCAGCAAGGCCGAAGCCCGCGCACAAACCATTCAATTATTTGAACAGGTATCCTTACCTGATCCCGCGGCGATGCTCAACCGGTTTCCGCACCAGGTGAGTGGCGGACAAAAACAACGCGTAATGATCGCCATCGCCATGAGTTGCCAGCCTGCCTTGTTAATTGCCGATGAGCCCACCACCGCCCTCGACGTGCGGGTGCAGAAAAGCATCCTGGAACTGCTGAAAAAGATCCAGCGTGAACAGGGCATGTCGGTACTCATGATCACCCATGATCTTTCCCTGGTGGCAGACATGGCCGATGAGATCATCGTGATGCATAAAGGCGCCATCGTAGAAAAAGGAAACGCGCTACAGGTATTACAAAACCCGCAACATAGTTATACAAAAGCTTTACTGGCCTGCCGCCCGGCTGCCAACAGCAAGGGAAAACGCCTCCCCGTGATCAGTGATTTTCTTGCCGGCAATGAACATCCTAATGTAAGTATAGATTTAG
>SDZZ01000781.1 GCA_004173255.1 Chitinophagaceae bacterium
TTCATCCCGACATTTGTTCATGAATCGGGTAAGGTATCGGTACGGGTAACCAACCAGCTGGCCGGAAAATATCCGGTGCGGTATACATTGAATGGCACTTCACCCACTGCTGCTTCACCCGTTTACACCAGTCCACTACTTCTCGAAACGAGCACCAGCGTGACCACGGCTGTTTTTGACCGGACCGGAAAAAAACTGGGAAAACAAAACAGGCAGGTATTTACATTCAACAAAGCAACCGGCAAAGGAATTTCCGTATCGTATGCTACGCCCGGCGTCACGGCCGCTTCAAATTCACTCGGGTCCTCTACACTTGGTGCTTATGATACAACAGCGACGGCTGAAGTGGCGCCCATTACCGAAGACGCGCCCCCACCACGCCAGCTTGCCGACGGTATCTTTGGTACCATTGAACCTTACGATGGCCGCTGGCAATTTTACTCCGACTCCATCATCACCGTTACAATTGACCTGGGTAAGCCTACATCAATGGATAGTTTAAAATTTCGTTGCCTGGAAGACCAGGTAGGGCTTTCTTACCTTCCCGGCAGCTACTCCGTGCTGGTAGGGGATGATGGGGTAAACTTCAAACAATTCCAGACAGGGACAAACAATAAAGTTCCTGAACAGGCGCTGCGACATATCAAACAATTCAATATCCCTATGAAAAAAACGACTGCACGATACGTGCGTTTGATCCTTAACCGCGCCGCTGCACTACCTTCTGCCACTGCCAAACCAACTATGTTCATCGATGAAATAGAAATTTTTTGACAAAAGAACTGAAACCAAGGCTGGTGAGCCTCGACGTGTTCCGGGGCATGACCATCTTCCTGATGATCATCGTTAATACCCCGGGCGCGGGTGCTGAGCCGTATGCCCCACTACTGCATGCGGAGTGGCATGGCCTTACGCTGACCGACCTTGTTTTCCCTTCCTTCCTGTTTGCTGTGGGTACCGCCATACCTTTTGCCGGATCAACCTTGACCAAGCTATCGAACAGGACACGCATTTTAAAAATACTCCGGCGCACTATCCTCATTTTCCTGATCGGCTATTTCCTCAACTGGTATACCAGCATGCACTGGGTAGAAGGCAGGCACATTGGGTTTGTGCCGATAAATCGGTTACGGATCCTCGGCGTGTTGCAGCGGATTGCCCTTTGTTATTTTATTGCCGCCGTGTTGTCGATCTATTTTAAAACGAAACAGCTGGTCTGGATCTCGGCCATCCTGCTGCTGGCTTATTGGCTGTTGCTTCGTTGGGGCAGCGAATCGGCCGATCCGTATTCGATCCTGGGTAACCTTGCCCGCCGGATTGATGTGGCCATTATCGGCGAGCCAAGGAT
>SDZZ01000782.1 GCA_004173255.1 Chitinophagaceae bacterium
CACCAGCTCCGCCTGGCGTTTGAGGAAGTAACGGGGCGTGACCTGAACTGGTTTTTCAACCAGTGGTATTTCAGCAACGGAAACCCCGAAGCAGAAATCACTTACCTGTACAATGACGCAACGGGAAAAGTAACAGTAATTGTAAAACAGGTACAGGAAGGTGGAAAAATATTCCGCTTGCCGCTCGCCATCGATGTACACAACGGGGCGAAAAAAACAAGATACAATGTGTGGTCAGAAAATGCAGTGGACAGTTTTACATTCAGCTATACCAGCCACCCCGACCTGGTGAATGTGGATGCAGACAAAGTGATACTATGGTCCAAAAAAGACGACAAGACTGCGGATAACTTTTTGTTCCAGTACAAGACAGGCAACTACCTGGATCGCCGCGAAGCCATTGAATACTTTGCTTCCAAACCATACGAGCCGAAAACGGCTGAACTGATGAAGCTGGCCCTGAACGATAAATACTTCGGGCTTCGCAACATGGCCCTGAATGTGACTGATCTTTCAAAGGCATCACTTCGCACAGCACTCGAACCGGTTGTACTGAAACTGGCTAAGTCGGACCCCGCCTCCACCGTTCGCGCCAGCGCCATTCGTACACTGGGTGTAACGGCCGACAAACAATATGCAGACATGTATAAAAAAGGGGTGAATGATTCTTCATACAGCGTGGCAGGTGCATCGTTGGAAGCCCTTTCGCTGATAGATGAACCAGGCGCACTGGCACTGGCAAAAGACCAGCGCACAAAAGCAAACAAAGGATGGCTGAAGGAATCGATTATGCATTCGCTCGCAAAATCGGGCGACGAGGCAACGTATGACGAACTGCTGGCAAATTTCCTGGCACTCGACATACAGTCAAGGTTCGGGGAAGTGGAAAACCTGTCGGTCTACCTGCAGTCGCTCCGGAATACGGAGAAGTTTAAAAAAGGGGTGGACGAACTCATCTCCTTCAAGGAAGGCTTGCCACCAGCCATCAAAAGCCAGACGGACCCTTACCTTGCCCAGATGCTTAACAATATTATGACGGCTAAACAAAAAGCGTCAACGGGTGATCCTTCCAATGCAGCACTGAAAGAACAGGCCGATTATATCAGTGGTAAACTGAATAAAAAAGGATTCTGAGATGAACGATGAAAAGTTTTCCAGTCACTAAAGAAGCTGACTGATGTAACGGATCTCCTACTCATGACCGGGTTGGAAGTTCATCACCATAAAAAAGGCCGGGCCCTGTTTACAGACAGGGCCCGGCCTTTTTTATATCGTCATTGAATGTTACATCAGCCAGCGAAACTGCATTTTACCACTTGCCACCGGCACCACCACCACCA
>SDZZ01000783.1 GCA_004173255.1 Chitinophagaceae bacterium
ATAGGGCGGCTCGGGTACCTTGATATTATTCCGGTGCTGTGCGTTATAGGTGACTGCAGTCAGGTTCACGTTAGCTGCTGGCCTGCCTTTGCGGTCAGTGATGGTCAGTCGCACCGTATCAGTTTCACCAGGGTAAACCGTTTCTTTCTGGTCAAACTTTGTGGTCAGCAGTTTATCGAGGGCGTATATATTGAACCGTCCGGACTGTTCCGTTCCCTGCCAGAAATATTTATACAACACTTCATAGGTGGTATTCTTTTGAAGCCTTCCTTTCCAGGTGATGGATGATGCGGTGTCGGCTTTGGCAGCCAGTATTTTTTTCCCTTTAATTACCGTGTAATGGATGAGCAGGCCGTAAGGGTTCTCCATAATAAAACCGCAGCTGTCTTTGCCCTGCACGTGTTGCCAGGCAGGCTGGTACATTGTGGAGCCTGGTTCAATTTCATTGCCGGCATTACCGGCATCGAACAGGTATCTTTCTGCAAAGGGGTCTAGCTGAATGCGGGCGGGATAACGGATGGTATACTCGTGATCATATTCATCGGTCGAATAGGTGCCGGTGGTGTCGGTGGGCACCCCGTTCAGCCGGTACTCCACGTTAAAGTGGTTGCCATCCTGGCTAATGGCAATCTGTTCCCGGACATTATCATATTCCACCTTTCTGGTTTCGGTGTGGATTTCATTATTTCCATTAAGGAATTCAGCGACTGCTTCGATGGAAAGTGCCGCATCCGGCAGTTGGCTGGTATGGATCACGAACCGGGTATCATCATCGGCGGCAAGATTCTTTTCCGATTGATAAATAGTATCGGGCACAAACACTTCCTCTTCCCCTCCACTCTCCGAATCCCTGGCCAGCAGGTAAAAACGCGCACGTCCGTCCATGACCGGCAACCCCGCAGCATCCTTTGCAGTCAGCGTAAACACCATGCTGTCGCCGCGATAAAATTTATCCGAAGAAGCACGAAGTGAATGCGAGGCTACCTCCTCATTCAGGTAATCCTCAATACGGAAGCCGCCGGTCAGTACTTCCTTGTCAATACCGGTCCACAGGCCAATCCGGTAGTTGAGGTCCGATGGAAGTGAGTCACCCAACACAAATTCGTGGGTATATGATCCGGCAAACGAGGCTTTCAGTGAAACAAGCTTCGAGCTGATATATCGCCCTTTCAACTGGTAGGACAATCTAACCGCCAGTGAACTTTTCAAACGACGGTGATGTTTGTCGAGCACATATGCCTTGAATTTCACGGTATCACCCGTTTTATATAAGGCCTTATTAAAGACCATATACCCCTTTGGCCTTCTGGGGGCTTTCCGGTAAGGCCACCCATAATAA